>NZ_MACM02000152.1:0-8708 GCF_001675465.2 Pseudomonas sp. AU12215 | reverse complement strand
GCAACCAGAATCACCGAATGCGCCTGATAGGGCATCCGGCGGCCTTCTGGACGCTGAGAAAATCCACCGGCAGTTTATTGCCATCACTTGCTGCGTTTTTACACGGCCTGGGCCAGTAGCGGCCTTTAGGAATGGCCGCAATGGGTCGCTTGCCCCTTTTAGAAGCACACATGCGTGAAGCACACGACCTGGTGCCGGATAACCTGCAGCCGCCCCAATACGGCACCGGCCAGAAGGCCGGCGCCAAAGTGGAAGAAAGTGAAAGCAATATGCTAGCGGTCTTCAGAGCATTAGCGACCGAAACATCGATGCCTATCAACGCTCTCAGGTTAGCTTCGGCCGCCCCACGTCACGTGCAGCACCGTCCCCGAGGCTGAAGCACGGTAAACATTCCGGCCGCGCATCGTTTTAGCCACGACTTTTATTGCCCTGACATCCGTTTGCCGAAGGAGATGGCATAGGCTGCGGAGCGGGCCTTAAGGATGGGATCGTCAGTGGGCACTATGCCATCGGAAACAATCAAAGGATCGAAGTTAACGGAGTCACAGGCGGCACCTGCCTGGGGCATCGCCTTGGTGATGCTCAAAGTGCCCACTTTGACCTTTTGCCTATCCCCCGGCCAGGCGATCGAGGCGTCGGTCTCGGAGTCGCCCGGTTGACCCAGGATAATGTACATGTCCCATTTGGCCGGGGATTTCTGGGTGCGTGCGATGAGATCCTTGGCGAGGTGATCGGCAGGCGTGGCCTTCATTTCCTGGTCAGTCAGGGTTTTGACCCCTTCTTGCGGTTCGAAATGCCAGCGTACCAGTTGCTTCTGATCGGCCTTGTTGACGAACCAGAAGGCATTGAGGCTGTTGTAGTAAGTGGTGTCGTAACCGACAGGAGGATTACGAGAATCGATGGCGGCGCCCAAACCGTGAAAATCAGGGTGGCTTTCGACGAAGGCCTTGAGCGCTTCCGAATTGGGAGCGCCTGTTGCCGGGTCCGGCTTGAGCGCGACGGTCAAGGCATAGAAGGTCTCTGGTTTGGAGACGAAGATCGGCACGTTGATCATCGTCATGTGCTGCAAGGCGCCCCCTGGCAACTTGAACTCCAGCGCCATGCCTTCCACACCTTTTTGATTATCGGGCTGCTCAGGATTGCCGCCGTTTTGCGAGAAGCGAGCCACCACTGGCACTGGCTGGCCGCTGAAAAGTGCAGAACGACTGTACTTGGCGGCATCGCTATTACCGATAAATTCCCCTTCGGCGCAAAGTCCCTTGGTGTGGTTGCGTCGTTGCCCCGTGTGCTTACCGTAGGTGCCTTCAAAGGCGCTGATCATGTCGACGGGGTTATAGGGTTTGGCTTCGGTTTCGGCGGCAAACAAAGCGGTTGAATAGAGTTGGCAAACGCCGGTAAAAACGGCACCGGCCAGTACAGCTTTGGAGAGAACCTGCATGACCATTTCCTCATCGGTGAACTATCGGACTACGCGGCAACTTCATCGCGTCTGTTCTCACATGCACTTGCTGTAAAGCCGCCATTGGCTGGGAAACGGGTCGTAGGTACGGCTACCCACCTCTTCAACCAAGGCCAAGACAGCCAAAAAATGGGTGTCGAAAATCGTGAGCTGCGCCCATTTTTTGGCTATTAGTCCGTAGAAAGAACACCAGCCTGAACTTCCTCTTCAGGAAAGCCCGGTTAACTGCGGCGGCGATCGAGTGAAACGACATAGGCGAACAGTCGTGCCGAGAACATTTCGTCCACCGGACGCCCAATCCCGGCGGAAAGATTGCCAGGGTTGAAGATGCCCTGGTCGCAACCACCGTTGTCTTCCAATGAAGTAATGCTGAGCGTGCCCAGCAGAACCGATTCGCGCGAGTCCTCGTCCGGCCACCGGGCGGTGACGTCATGGATGGGGTCGCCTGGCCTGCCCAGTATCGCCATGAGCTGCAATTGCGCGGTGCCGTCGGCGATTCGCTGCTTCAGGTCGTCCAGCAGGAAACTGTCCCCCTTTTCCCGCGCCTGTTCGTCGCTCAGAGCAACCTCACCGAAGGCAGGCACGAGCTTGAACTTGATGAAGTGCGACTGCCCCTGAGCGTTGGTGGCAGGAAACGCATGCACGGCCCAATACTCGCTGCCAACAAAGCTTCCGGGCAGCGGCCGCGCGGCCACAAACTGAGCCTGGTGAAGAGTTTCCGGATTTGCGGCGGAGAAGGCCTTTACGCGCTCCGCATCTGGCGTCCCGTTGGAGGCAGGCGCACGCGCGTCAAGGAAGCCCTTCATCTGCTCCACCGTACGGGCAAAATGCACCGGTGCATTTTCCGTCAGCAGGTCGGTTGTGTAACCGTCCGGGCCCACTCGGAAGCTGAACCCGCGCAGCACGGTGCGATTGCCGTCGGAAACACCCGGATTGCCCCCGCCCACAGAAAAGCGGCCGAATATCTGGGAGGATTCTGTAAAGCTACGGGAACAGGTCACGCTGGCGGCTGTGGGCGCCGGGGTGAAAGTTCCGCTCACACATTGTCCCTTGGCGAAACTCGCTCGAGCGCCCCCTGGATTGCCAGCGTTGCGCTTGAGCGCCATGACGATGTCGATCGTACCGCCCGCGCTGGCGTCTGCAACCGGTGCAATGAATGCTTGTTCGTTCGAAAGGCTCGTTGCTGTCTTGTCCCTCATGGCGGCCTCCGCGGGCTGCAGAATTCCCGGATCAGACTAGCCCTGAGATCAATACGAAGCCCGGCCTCAGGTCGGTTCCAGATATCTCATGTCGCGCCAACAACGAAGCGGCATCCGTCTGTCGCTTGCCGGTACTCAGTTGGCCGCGAGGATGGACAGGTTGCGGCAGTTGGCACTCTGTTTGGCGCATGGAGCGGCAGATCTTTCGTGCAAGTGTGCCAGGCGCAGTGACAATTGCGGCAGCCCTCGATCGCGATGCGAGTTGCTCGTTTCTGACTAAGTAGCAACATCGTGACCCTATGTCCGCATTGGGTCGGAAGCAGACTTCCCTGGGTCGCCGTAGGGAGACCGCCGGCATCTATTGCCTGATGCCCGTGAACAGGACTTCGACGAAACGCCGCACACTTAGCTGATGGGCATCGAAATCCAAGGGCTCGACGCTGACCAGCTTGAGGAATTCGAGGGTGAGAAACTCGTTGAGCAACTGCGCCACGTAGTCCGGGCAGAGATCGTGACGCACCATGCCGGCCTTCTGAAGATGACCTAGCAGGACACTGACCTCGGCATTGAGCACCTCGTTATTAAGCTTGAGCTGCTCCGGCGACGCTCCGCTGTAATGCATCGACAACAGCTCGCGCCAGACCGATACCGGCAACGCTTCGAGCTCGTACTTCAGAACCAGGCTCTCCAGGTGGCAGAGCACATCCACCGGATCCTTGAAGTCCAGCGCCAGCTGGACCATCTCCTTGACGACGCGCTCGTCGGTCGCCCGTAGCAAGTCGTTGAGGATCTCCTGCTTGCTGCCGAAGTAATTGAACACCGTGGGCGGCGATACCCCGGCCCGTTCGGCGATCTGCTCGACGGTGGTAGTGCCGTACCCCTGGAGGCGGAACAGCTCGACCGCTGCCTGGCTGATCGCCTGGCGCCGCGCCTCTTTCTGTCGTTCACGAAGCCCGCTCAAGTCGTCTCCTCACTGCTGAATCTGTCTGAGCGAGATTCTATAGGTTTTCCTCGAATAAAACTTTTAGTTGACTAAAAGTTTTTATGGTGAGAAAAATTTGCCACGGCCAGCGCCTGTGGCCCTTCGTTCTCCCAGGAGTGATCCATGTCTCTCGATCTGCAAGCGGCCCTGGTGCAAGCCTACGCCGAACGCCTCAGCCTCCAGCCGAATCCGCCACAGCCCCAGGAGCGTTCGTACGCCGCGCAACTGAGCGTCGGGGCCGCCGATGTCCTGCTGCCGCCCCACAATCGCTGGACCTTCCAGCACATGAGCCAACTCTGTCCGACCCTGGTGGTAGCCGCTGGCAATGCGCCGGTCAGCGACCTGGGCCCGACTGAGGACCTGCTGCAGGACTTCACTTTCACCAGCCTGAGTGGCGAGCAGGTCAGCCTTCAGGAGCACCTGGACGCCACCTTCACCGATGGCTTCCTGGTGCTCAAGAAGGGCCGCATCCTGTGTGAACGCTATTTCAACCACCAGGCTCCGGACACCCGCCACATCATGTTCTCGGTCACCAAGTCGCTCACCGGCGCCTTGGCCGAGCAACTCATCGAGCAGGGCCTGCTCGACCCGGACCGTCCCGCGATTTCGTACGTGCCCGAATTTGCCGGCACCGCCTTCGAGACGGCGAGCGTGCGTCAGGTGATGGACATGGCCATCAGCATCGACTACGTCGAGCACTACGAAGACCCCAACTCGCCGACCTCGCGGCTGCACTACACCGTGGGCCTCACCCCGGTGCCGCCGGGGTTCGAGAGGTCCGCCTCGATCCACGACTGGCTGCGCACCTTCCCGCTCAAGGGCGAGCATGGAGGTTTCTTCCGCTATGTCACGGCGACCACCGAAGCCATGGGTTGGATCATGGAGCGCGCCAGCGGCCTGCCTTGCCATGTGCTGTTCGAACGCATGTGGCGGCAGCTGGGCTGCGAGCGCGATGGTTTCCTATTAGCCGATCCGTCGGGCCAGGGCGTGGTCGGTTTCGGCTTCAACGCAACGCTGCGCGACATGGGCCGCTTTGGCCTGATGCTGCTTGGCCGCGGCCACTTCAACGGGCAACAGGTACTGCCAACGGCGGCGGTGGAGCGCCTGCTGAAGGGCAATGACCCTGCGGTGTATGCGACCAACAAGGAGTTCTCCGAATGGAGCCCGCAGGCCTCCTACAAGAGCCAGTGGTATGTCTTCAATGACCACGCGCTCATGGCTGTCGGTATCCATGGCCAGTGGATCTTCATCGACTTCAAGGCCGAGGTAGTAATCATCAAGCAATCCTCCGCGCCCGAAGCGGAGAACGTGATCGATACCGACACCGTGCATCTGCTCAAGACGCTCGCCCAATCCTTAAGCGACGCCTGACACAAACCTGATCGCCAGCAAAAAGAAACGGACGCTGCACCCAGCATGCGCCCTTGCGGGCCCCGCTTTGCCCGCGTGACTGCCCTGTTCCAACAAGAACGACATACAGGAGCTTTGCCATGACCACCAGACGTTTCCCGTCTGCGCCCCGCAGTGCCCTTGCGCTGACCCTCATCGCCGGCAGCCCGCTGGCGACCGCGGGCGTAGCCTTCGAGAGCGGCGACTTCAAGGGCGAGTACTCGCTCAGTGCATCGGCGACCGCCATCAACAGCCACAATGCCAACTTCGGCCTGGGTCGCATCGACCTGCGCAGTGGCGAACTGAGCAACAAAGAGAACTACGACTGGCAGGAGTACTACCTCAAGCCAGGCGTGACCTTCGAGTACGCAGTCAGCCCGGACTTCGCCTTTCTCGGCGGCGGCTCGCTGATAGCCGCCGGGACCACGGGTGACGGCGACCCGGGCGGTTACACCCGCGGTGACGAACATAACACCTCGGTGGAAGAGGCCTACGCGGGCTTTCGTGCCGGCGACTGGCGCCTGACCCTGGGCGACCAGAACTACATGGTCGGCAACGGCTTCCTGGTGATGGACGGTAACCTCGACCAGTACGGCGATGGCGCCTACTTCAGCGCGCCGCGCACGGCCTTCCGCGATGCCGGCGTGCTGTCCTGGCAGCACGAGATGTTCTCGGCGCAAGCCTTCAGCCTGCGCACCGACGACCATCTGGGCGACCTGCGCATGACCGGTGCCAACGTCGACTTCAAGCTGCCCAACGCGACCCTGGGCGCCATGGCCTTCAGCGTCGACGCCAAGGACAACAAGCAGAATGCCTTCATCCCGCGCGACGGCATGGACGTCTACAACCTGCGTGTGCTCAATGCCAGCCCGCCGGGCCTGGAAGCCCTGCAGCTCAACGGCGAATACGCCATCGAGCGCGGCAGCGGCAAGGGCATCGATTACGATGCCAGCGCCTGGTACGCCTCTGCGGACTACAGCTTCCAGGACCTGCCGCTGCAACCGACCCTGGGCTATCGCTACGCCGACTTCTCCGGCGACAACGATCCCAACGACAACACCCGCAAGGACTGGGATCCGCTGAGCAAGGGCTACGTTGACTGGGGCACCTGGGTGATCGGCGACGTCGTCGGCAACTACCTGCTCTACAACAGCAACGAGAAAGCCCAGACCTGGCGTGGCAAAGTGCACTTCAACGAGCAATGGTCTGCCGGCGCCCAATACCACCAGTTCAAGCTCAACTCCAACTACTACTTCGGCATCCCGGTGAGCGACCGCGACTTCGCCAACGAGACCGGGGTGTACGTCGAGTGGATGCCCACCGAGCACATCTACACCTCGCTGGCTTACAACTGGGTCGATCCGCAGGCCGGCGCCAAGGAAGTACTGGGCAACGACCGCTTCGACACCCTGGAATGGTTCTTCATCTACAAGCTGTGATCCTGGCCGCCACCCTCAACGTGAGCTGATCCGATGAAACTAGACAAGAAATGGTTCGCCGCCCTGCTCGTCTGCGCCAGCCTTCCGTTCACCCCTGCGAGCGCTGCGCAACGTGAAGTGAATATCTACAACTGGGTCGACTACCTGCCGGCGCAGGTGATCAAGGACTTCGAAACCCAGACCGGCATCAAGGTCAATTACGACGTCTTCGACAGCCCGCATACCCTGGAGTCGAAGATGCTCACCGGCACCTCCGGCTACGACCTGGTCTTCCCCAATACCGTGCAGATCGCCAAGTTCATCCAGGCCGGCGCCATCCAGAAACTGGACCGACAGCAATTGCCCAACTGGTCGCACCTGGACGCGGGCATCATGCACAACCTGGAACGGGTGGACCCGGGCAACCAGTACGCCGTGCCTTACCTGTGGGGCACCACCCTGATCGGCTACAACGCCGACAAGGTGCGCAAGGCCCTCGGCGCCGAGGCCAGGCTGGACAGCTGGGACCTGCTGTTCAAGCCGGAGAACATCAGCAAGCTGCAATCCTGCGGCGTCGCCTTCCTCGATGCGCCCGAAGAGCTGCTGCCCATCGCCCTCCACTACCTGGGGCTCGACCCGAGCAGCCGCAACCCCACGGATTACCAGAAGGCCGAAGCGCTGTTGCTGAAAATCCGCCCCTACATCCGCTACTTCAACTCCGCCAAGCTGGCTTCCGATCTGGCCAACGGCGACGTGTGCATCGTGGTCGGCTGGTCCGCGGCAGTGCTTCAGGCCCAGGGAATGGCCGCCAGCGCCAAGAACGGCAACGACATCCGCATGCTGCTGCCGCGCGAAGGCACCCTGATGTGGGCTGACACCATGGCCCTTCCCAAGGGCGCGAAACACCCTGCGGAGGCTCAGGCGTTCATCAACTACCTGCTGGACCCCAAGGTGATCGTCCAGGTATCAAACATCATCGGCTACCCGAACCCCAACCGTGACGCGCAGGACACCGTTGCCCCGGAACTGCTGCAGAACCACGCGATGTTCATCCCGGCCGACCAGCGCGGCAACCTGTTCACCCTGTCGCCGGTACCCATCAGCATCGAGCGCGCCATGACCCGCAGTTGGACGAAGATCAAGTCCGGAACCTGAGGCAGCCTCCAGCACTTTGCAGGCCACTTCCGCCCATGTCTGGGCGGAAGCAGGCTGCTGACTGTGGATTTACCGGTGAAAAAACACACAAACCTTGCTGAAACGGGGGGAGTGTCGGTGAGGAAACAGAGACCTCGGATCGACTATGCAGAGAGCCCAAAAGAGCTGATTGGGGCGTTGGAAGGCAGGCAACTTGGGATGCAGCCTTGCGTATGCGGTTAGTCGTGGGTGATGCAAGACTGCCGAGCAGAGACAGGAGAATTACTGAGATAACCGCATGCTTCATATCGATTACCGCCGTGATAAAACCAGAAACGCATCTATCCTGTGCATTAGTTAAGCGCCTTAATAGATCGTCACAGAGCCGCTGCAAGGCGAACCCTGAAAGTCAGAACCACAGACTTCGACCATGTAATAAAAAGCGAGCGCCCCCAAACCGAAACAGCACTATCCAGATTAGGGCAAACGCTGCCGGAGGAAGCTTACCTCCCCCGGCAGACTTGCTCACACTTACCTAATAGCTTCACTTCATAATGTCAAAACGACATTTAAAAAGATGTTGACTTGCATTATTCCACAAGCTCTGTGGCACATAACCGGATTCCGCCGGGTTTAGCATGAGGGGGCTAACATATCGGTTGTGGTCGGACGCTTCCAGTCAGATTCAATCTCGCAAGCGAGGGCCAATCTGGCGGCCAGTTTCGGGCCTGAAGAAGCCATGCGGCACATCGCAGCTTGGGCCGCATACTCGCTCCAGGCGCCACACGCATCGCAGCTTATAGCTATCCTGAAGCAGGGGCAGCGCGGGGAAGTTACTGCACGTCGAAGCTACGCTCGGGTGGAGGGCTTCATCGCGAAACGACCATCACCCAGCAGCGCTACAACCAGAGCAGTGGCGCTCAGGTAGATCGGGTATTCCCAGCCGCCGTTGGCATTGGTGAAGCTCCAACCATTACCGAAGTGAACGGTCGCAGCCATGAATAATTGGACAACTGCCAGCGCAGCAATCCAACGAGGGCGGCCGCAAAAACTGAGTGCAACACCCGACCATTTCGGTAAGGTGTTGCCCCATGTCCTATCACGAACTCAGCGCCACAGAGCGCGTC
>NZ_MACM02000151.1:0-526 GCF_001675465.2 Pseudomonas sp. AU12215 | reverse complement strand
GCTGGCCACAAGCGGTCGGCATAGGCTCGTCCGGAGAACGAGAAATCTCGCCTAGACAGCCGGAACAGACGATGATCACATCACCGCCAGCCCAGCTAGACCGCCTGATTGAGCGGCAGAGGCCTGGTCATCGCCCGACGGCCATGGCGGCTGGCTGCTTCGGGGGGCTTGCCTTGGGCAGGGCTGCAGCTTAGGTTGATGACATTGGCTGTTCCCCAACCCTGGAAAACCTATCCTCTTTAACACGTCAAAGTCGATTGATAGGCTTGCTGAAACAGCTATCTGCCCGGTTGAAGTCGAAGATCGATGTATCTGTAGGGTTTGGAAATAAATGCGGGCGCCCACCGCACTCACGGCTCAGTTACCATTCTTTGTGCATCGCGGCCGCGCGGCTAGTTGGTAGCTGTTCTAAGCCTAGTCAGTGCCGCCCTTCGCCCCAAGCCCCATAGTCAGATTTGAGAAATGACAGTAGGCGATGCCGCAACGCGCTTCATCGACCTATGTAAAACGACTCCTTTATCGAAAT
>NZ_MACM02000150.1:0-213 GCF_001675465.2 Pseudomonas sp. AU12215 | reverse complement strand
CGAGTAGCGGTTGCGCCCGACGCTGACCAAGCAGGTGCTGGAGACCCGCGCAGGCCGCTCGACGTAACCGTCGAATGGCGCTGGCACAGGCATCAGTTCAGCGCGCTCCAACTCAAGCACTTCGGCCACACTCAGCCCGCTGTATTGAGGGTGCGTCAGCTCGTTCCAAAGCGCGCGGCAGCGCTGGCCCAGCCAGGCATTGAGTTCCTCGAA
>NZ_MACM02000149.1:0-398 GCF_001675465.2 Pseudomonas sp. AU12215 | reverse complement strand
ACTGTTGCCGAACAAACCCAAATCGCCCGCTTCCTCGACCACGAAACCGCCCGCATCGACGCGCTGATCGAAGAGCAGCAGCGCCTGATCGAGCTGCTCAAGGAAAAGCGCCAGGCCGTGATCTCCCACGCCGTCACCAAAGGCCTCGACCCCACTGCACCGATGAAAGACTCCGGCGTGGAGTGGCTGGGTGAGGTGCCGGCGCATTGGGTGGTGGCTGGCCTGAAAAGGTTCTGGTCAGTAACAGACTGTAAGCACATCACTGCTGAGTTTGTGGACGAAGGCATCCCTCTCGCGAGCATTCGTGAAGTGCATAGTCGTTACGTCGATCTCGATAACGCAAAGCAGACCACGGAAGTATTTTATCGGCAGCTTATTGAGGGTTGCCTAGAGCTTGT
>NZ_MACM02000148.1:0-2705 GCF_001675465.2 Pseudomonas sp. AU12215 | reverse complement strand
CAATTGGAAATGCCCGATTGAGGTCATGACAGAGGTAGTGGCGTTGCAGCATGATGCACCTGCTTCAATCCAGTAACCGTGTTGCACTCAGCTTCTGCAACCGCCCAGACTTTTCCTTGCACCTGAGTGCGCCCTGCATACAGATCCTTGGTGCAAGTGCGAGTCATTGGAACATTACTGGCGAACGCGCAGCATCAAATTGACATCAGCCCTTTGAATCGCCCTAAACTGCGCAATCTTGAGCCTGCCAGACCGGTACTAACCGGCCCATGAATAAGGAGATTCTGGTGTTAGAAAATACCCGCCGTAGTTTTGCCTTGAGCACAATCGCCATAGCTGCCCTTAGTCTTTCTGGCTGCTTCGACGAAGAGGTCGATGCTCGCCAAACCCAGGATATCCAGGGTCTGATCTACAAGGTGCATGCAGACGATCCCTTTACTGGCCGCGTCCTGAACTACCCGATGAATTTTCTCGGTGTCATCAGCCTCGGCTCCTGCGCTATGGATATCAAGAAAGGCCTGCCTGACGGGGAAGTGATCTGCTCTGACAACAACGGCAAGGTGCTGGCCACTGGGGAGTTTTCTGCCGGCAAACGCAACGGTAAGGACGAGAAGTTCGATCCTGCGTCCGGCAAGAAGACATTCTCTGGCAACTGGGCCAACGGCCTACAGGACGGCCTTCAAGAGCAGTTCAGTCCCAAGACAGGAGAGAAGATTCTCGAAGCTCACTACACTGCAGGTAAGCTGGATGGCCGTGAACGTGCCTGGGATGACTCAGGTAAAACGCTGATCGCTGATCTGGAGTGGACGGCAGGCAAGCGGACTGGCTTCGACAACCGTGGCACGCAGATGCGTACGTACCTAAACGACCAACTGCACGGCACTCAGAAAACGCTCAGTATTGCCGATGGCCACTTCTACATCGAAAGCGAGCAGCATTACTTCAACGGTGTCCAGGATGGCGTTCAGAAAAAGTTCACGCCGAAGGGCGAAGTCACCGAGTTGAGCGTGTTCGAAAACGGCAAAATTCGCTCTCGTACCATCGACAAGTACAGCTACAGCACTGGCAAGCGTGAACATCACGTGAACCTGCTTGCACTGAGCGACGATGTAAATCAGTACATGGACAGCGACATGAGTAAAGACGGGGAGGAACAGTACTGGGATGACAACGGCAACGTCATCCGAGAGTTGCAGTGGGACAAAGGCCGTCTGATTAAAGCTACCGCGACTGTCTGGGCTGCGGGCAATAAAGATAGTGAATACCAGGGAGTCACTATCGAAAACTACGGCCCCACCGGTGTAGTCAAAGATGGTCACGAGCGTCTGTTCGACAATAAAGGCGAGCTCAAGGCGATCATCGTCTGGAAAGCCGGCGTTGTGAAACAGTTGCTGTTGACTCTGCCGCCGGAGTTGAGTGCCAAGTACCCCGGCAAGGTGGCTCTGATTCCGGACAGAAATCAATGGCCATGGCCTGTTCGTGACGAGCGC
The DNA here is from genome assembly GCF_001675465.2 of Pseudomonas sp. AU12215. Classification (NCBI taxonomy): domain Bacteria; kingdom Pseudomonadati; phylum Pseudomonadota; class Gammaproteobacteria; order Pseudomonadales; family Pseudomonadaceae; genus Pseudomonas; species Pseudomonas sp. AU12215. The sequence goes on along the minus strand of NZ_MACM02000148.1, from coordinate 1,215 downwards.
GATTTCGAAGAAGCCAGCACCTACTTTGGCGACCGTTTCGTAGCCCGATTCGAGCAGTTGGTAGACATGCCAGCACCTGGTCAGGTCGCGAACGCAAAATCCGACTATGGCCTGGAAGTGAACACCGACGAGCTAAACACCGTTGCATCGGCAGAAGCCTCCAATAGTGACGTCGATGCCTGCGTGCAGAAGAAGTCCGATGCAGTACACGCCGAAAACACCGAGGCGCTGGTGACTCACGACATGCTCGAAGAGTTCACGCAAGAGTGCCAGGTGCACTGACTCGAAGCCCCCCTGAGGAGCCCATCCTAGAAAGGATGGGCTCCTACTTAGTATCTCGCCCGAGCGTAGGCCGGGGATGTCTATCGTACCGGGGGTAGTCCATCCACCTAAAGTCAGTGTCCACTTAGCCCAGGACAGACCAACCGGCCAGCAGTATCTCTCAGGCTAGGCGGCGGCCAGCACTCTACCGGAAAGAATGGTGTTCCTCGTTTCAAATTGGGCAGCGAGCGATGTCAGAGCGGACATACACGAAAGAGCAACTGCAGGTCATTGAGCACCCGGGTGCCCACGCAATTGTGGCGGCAGTAGCCGGCTCGGGAAAAACCGAGACACTGATCGGCCGCGTCAGACATCTCCTGCGAGACTTCAGCCCAGCCCATATCGCCGTAGTCATGTTCAATAGGGACGCCGCCCTATCGTTCCGGCGGCGATTCGAGCAGGCAGTCCAAGGTACTGCGCCAGAAATCAGAACGTTCAACTCGATGGGCAACAAGATCGTCAATCGACTTGTCCAGAGTGGGTTGCTCCCAGAGGCCAGGATAGAACCCAAGGATCATCTGCGGACGAAGATTGCCAAGGACGCTTTTACGCGGGTTTTTAAAGCCATCAACGGCAGCAACGTCACACCAGACAAGGAGCTTATAGATGGATTCATCTCCTTTTTGCTGCTGGTCAAATCGAGCACGGATAACCCCGAAGACGTGTTCGAAGCACGCCAGTACAGCTCAATGGCCAAAGGGTACGTCGAGGCATTTCATCTCTATGAAGAACACCGAGCGCAGCTGAAAGTCAGGTTCTTTGAAGACCAGCTGTACGACCCCGTCAAGCTGATGCGGGTTCTACCCCATTTCCACGGACGGTTTGAAAAGGGCTGAAAACTTCAAATCTTGCCGGGCGACTCTACGACGCATTCGTGGGTTGTGAAACCGCTCG
>NZ_MACM02000147.1:0-1916 GCF_001675465.2 Pseudomonas sp. AU12215 | reverse complement strand
GCTCCAGCACACATTCCATGCGCCGCATCATCCTGCCGTTCACCCTGCTGCGCCGCATGGAATGTGTGCTGGAGCCGACCAGGGAAGCGGTGATCCGTGAGTCCTATGCGCAGGAAGGCCGGCCTGACCTGGTGCGTGAGCGCCTGTTGCTGCGCGCTGCCGGGCAGCAGTTCTTCAATGCCTCCAAGCTGACCCTGGGCACGCTGTCCGACACCCAGACCGCAGCCGACCTGATGAGCTACGTGCAGTCCTTCAGCAAGGACGCCCGCGAGATCTTCGAGCACTTCCACTTTGAAGACTTCGTGCAGCAGCTCGCCGCCGCCAACCTGCTGTATCAGGTGGTGCAGCGCTTTGCCGCCACCGACCTGAGCCCCGAGCGCATCAGCAACTTCGGCATGGGCATCATCTTCGAAGAGCTGATCCGCAAGTTCGCGGAAAGCTCCAACGAAACCGCCGGGGAGCACTTCACCCCGCGCGATATCGTGCACCTGACCACCTCGCTGGTGATCACCGGGCAGGACGACAAGCTCAAGCCCAACAGCATCGTCACCATCTACGACCCGACTGCCGGCACCGGTGGCTTTCTCTCCGAGGGCGACGAGTACATCCAGTCCATCAGCCAGCAGGTCACCGTGTCGCTGCATGGCCAGGAGCTCAATCCCGAGTCCTATGCCATCTGCAAGGCGGACATGCTGATCAAGGGCCAGGACGTCACCAGCATCAAGCTGGGCAACACCCTGTCCGACGACCAACTGGCCGACAGCCGCTTCGACTTCATGCTCAGCAACCCGCCGTTCGGTGTGGAGTGGAAGAAGGTACAGAAGCAGATCACCGACGAGCACAGCGAAAAGGGCTTCAACGGCCGCTTCGGCCCCGGCCTGCCGCGCGTGTCCGATGGCTCGCTGCTGTTCCTCCTGCACCTGGTCAGCAAGATGCGTGACCCGCGTGAAGGCGGCTCGCGCATCGGCATCATCCTCAACGGCTCGCCGCTGTTTACCGGTGGCGCCGGTTCGGGCGAGTCGGAGATTCGCCGCTACCTGCTGCAGAACGATCTGGTCGAAGCCATCATCGCCCTGCCCACCGACATGTTCTACAACACCGGCATCGCCACCTATGTGTGGGTGCTGAGCAATCACAAAGCCGCCGCCCGCCAGGGCAAGGTGCAGTTGATTGATGGCAGCCAGCACTTTGCCAAGATGCGCAAGTCGCTGGGCAGCAAGCGCCAGTACCTCACCGAAGACCAAATCGATGAACTGGTGCGCCTGTATGGCCGCTTCGAGGAAACCCCACAGAGCAAGATCTTCCCTGTCGAAGCCTTCGGCTACCGGCGCATCACTGTCGAGCGTCCGCTGCGCCTGAACTTCCAGACCAGCCCCGAACGCATTGAAAAGGTGCTGGAAGAAAAAGCCATCGAGAAGATGGAAGCCCCGGCCCGCCAGCGCCTGATTGAAGCCCTGCAATCCATGGACGCCAGCGTGCTGCACCGCAACCGCGAGCAGTTCAGCAAGCTGCTGAAGAAGGCGCTCAACGCTCACGACGTATCCCCCAGCACGCCGGAGCTGAAGGCCATCCTCAACGCCCTGAGTGAGCGTGACCCGGAAGCGGATATCTGCCTGGTCAGAGGCCAGCCGGAAGCCGATGCCGGGCTGCGCGACAACGAGAACGTGCCGCTGGGCGAGTCGGTGTATGACTACTTCGAGCGCGAAGTGAAACCCCATGTGCCGGATGCCTGGATCGACGAGAGCAAGACGGATGCGCAGGACGGCGAAGTCGGTGTGGTCGGCTTCGAGATCCCCTTTAACCGCCACTTCTACGTGTTCCAGCCACCGCGTCCGCTGGCCGAGATCGACCGCGACCTGAAAGCCTGCACTGACCGCATAAAGCTGATGATCGAGGGGCTGTCAGCATGACAAATT
>NZ_MACM02000146.1:0-217 GCF_001675465.2 Pseudomonas sp. AU12215 | reverse complement strand
ATGCTTTACGCAGAGTACTGAAATGAAGGCCGGCTTCGGTCTGCCGTATCGAGCAAGAGGGGTCACTATGGTCACCAGAGGTTTCACCGGTCGCGGTTCAGGCGACCAGTCCGATCGGATTCCGCCAGGTCAGCATCTGGTGGAGGATTTCCCTGTTCTGTCGGCCGGCCCTACGCCGAGGGTAGAGCCCTCCGACTGGAAATTCACAGTCAAAATT
>NZ_MACM02000145.1:0-98921 GCF_001675465.2 Pseudomonas sp. AU12215 | reverse complement strand
CTTGCGCGCGCCGGCAGTGCCGAGGAAGTCGACGGCGGCGCCATCGCTGTCCTTGCCCACRGTSAGGTTTTCACCGGCRGCGGACTGCTGGACCATGCCGATGGTGCCGCTGCTGAGGTTGGTGGTGATGCTGGTGATGTCGCCCTCGACGTTGTTCATGCGGCCGTCGAGGTTGGTTACGCTGCCTTCGACGTTGGTCACGCGGCTGTCGATGCCGGTGACACGACCATCCAAGCCGGTGATCGCTGCAGTATTGCCAGCGATGTCCGCAGTATTCTGCGCCACGTCCTGGTTGGTGCTGAACAGCTGGCCGCCATTCACGGCTTCCTGGCTGTCGGCGGCCASGGTGCCATCGGCCACGTTGATCAGCTTGCGMGCGCCGGCRGTGCCGAGGAAGTCGACGGCGGCGCCATCGCTGTCCTTGCCYACSGTSAGGTTTTCACCGGCAGCGGACTGCTGGACCATGCCGATGGTGCCGCTGCTGAGGTTGGTGGTRATGCTGGTGATGTCGCCCTCGACGTTGTTCATGCGGCCGTCGAGGCTGGTGATATTGCCTTCTGCCGTGGTCATGCGGCCGCCCAGGCTAGCGATCGAAGTCGCATTGCTAGAGATATCGGCGGTATTTTGCGTGACGCGGGTATCCAGCCCGGCGATCGATACAGCATTGGCAGCACTATCCGTGGCGTTCTGGGTCACACGACCATCCAGCTTGCCCAGAGCACCATCCACCTTGTCAAAGCCCGCTCCCACATTGGTCGCGGCGCCACTGGTTCCGCCAATGGTATTGGTCTTGGCCAGCAGGTAACTCGGCGCAGTGATCGCACCGTTGGTGCCCACGGTAGTGCTCAGAGCCGATGCGGCTGTCGCGGCGAGGTTCTCCACCTTGGCGTCTTCCGACTGCAATTGGCTGACGTTGACTGCGTCGGTTGCCTGCGAGCCAGCTGCCAGGTTGGTCAAGCGGCGCTCCTGGGTGGATGCGCCGATGGACACTTCGCCGTTGGTGGCGGAAGCCACACCCGACAAGGTGGCGATTCCCGGGTTGTAACCGGCAGCGGCAAGGTTCGCAGTGGTGCTGGAGTTGGCACCCAAGGCAACCGAGTTGCCCGCCGTGGCGACGGCGGAAGTACCCAGTGCCAGGCTGCTGGCGGCTGTTGCGCTGGCGGAAGTACCCAGCGCCAGGCTATCCACGCCCGAGGCATTGGTGCCATAGCCCAGCGCAATCGCATGGTCGGCCACCGCGTTAGCCAGGGTACCCATGGCGATCGAGCCGTTGCCCTTGGACGAGGAGTAGATGCCCATGGCGATGCCGCCGGAATCCTGCGCCATGGAGCCAAAGCCCATTGCGGTGGAGCCGAAGCCATAGGCGCGGACGGCACAACCGATAGCCGTGGAGTTGTACCCGTATGCCAGGGTCGATCCGTTATTGACCGCGGTACCGCCGGCGTTGTTGCCAATGTTGCCGGTGCCGCCGATGAACTGGCTCGAGCCCCAGTTGACGTATCCCGTGCCTTTGTTGGCCTGCGAGCCATAATCGACTGTGGTTGAGTATTGCGGAGCCAGGCTGCTGAACAGACTGCTCATGTTGCCCAGCGCCCCAGGACCGGTCGTGTAGGTAGCGGTGAGGTCCTGGCAGTCGCCGTCAGGCGTCATCGCCAGGCCCTGGTAGTTGGCTTGCGCCCCCCAGCCACCACTCGAACCGGCAGCCCGAGAACCGTTGTTGCCGTTGACCGCTGCCCCCGTGTCGGAGAACGACGCTCCCGCAAACGCCTCGGGCAGGAAGCCGAATACGCTCATGAGGGCAGCAGCGATCAGACCACCGATGCGCCCTGTCTTGGTCCGACTTTTGGCCGTCTCCGCAGCCGCGACATAGGTCCCTGTTTTTTCACACCAGATACTGCGATATACGCGATTCATAAGAATATCCCTCATGCCAAACGTAGGAATCGTCTCGTTTAAAAATCGAAAAGAGACGGGATGAGCGCATGTTATGGAGAGGCAAATTCCTATGAACTCAGATAATCCCATTACTTAGGTAGGATGATTCCTAAGACCATTTCCGCATGAAGCACGGAATACGTAATAAACGACCAGAACATAAATCTGGCCGATTCGTTTGAATCGTCACTTATAGAAATAGGAGATATCTCATCATGATGATTTCTCCTACAGACTGGAGTTGGAACCTACTGGCTGCCGCTTCGTAGCCGAGTCAGATAAAGTACTGCCTGCATCTACTACCCGGCGTGCGGAAGTGCCCCCTCTCGCGGGTAAAAAAGCGGCAGCCTGAACCAGCCCAGGCGAGTCGCCGGCGAAGGCTCGAGCGCGCACAGAAAACAGAAAGGAAAACGCCAGGACTGTCCCACAGGGTGGGACAGTCCTGGCGATAAGACCTGCTCCCCCCCGAGCGACGGGGCCACTGCACGGGGAAGAGCGGCTGGTATCAATCAGGGTAACGTCGTCGAAAGATAATAGTTCTTGCCAAGTATCACTCCCCGGCCGAGCCAGAGCTGGCCGTAGCGTTTCAACACCACCCCCTCCCTTTTTGACACGTCGTAACGCAGGCCGGTGTCGGAGCTGAAGGAGAACTGATCGCTAGTCAGGCGATCCAGGCGATACCGGGTACTCGCGGGCGGAATATGCTGTTTCAGATCGTTCAGATAGCGCGGTGCCAGCTCCGCGAACAGTTTGGCAGCACTGCTCCGGTAATCACTCTCGGTCAGGCCCGGCGTGGCAGCCAGACGCCCAGCGATGAGTGCAAAGACGTCCGCATTGGCGCGGCTTTGCGCAATCCGCAAATCCATCAGTCTGCCCAGTGCGACGCTATCGAGTGTGACGGATGAATCCGCCTTCACTTCACTTTTCCTTGTCTCCTCACCTGCAACTTTCCTGGCATCAGCGACGCTCCGAGCAGCCTGTGGCGTCATCTCATGGGGCCGCATGAAGTCCTCGGGGGCAACAGGGGTCAGTGCGGAAACCGCATGATAGGCGGCACAGGCCGCAGCCTGAGCAGCCGTATTGCCGTTGACCAGTAGAGCCAGAGCGTCATTCCCCTGATGCGGCACCGAAGTCGGGTCGATCCCCAGCTTTCGCAACTGGGCACTGTTCTGCTCCGCGGTAACGCCACCATTGGCCAAGGAGCACAATTGATGGACAAGGGCGGGAACGCTTCGGCCATTGAAGGTGGGATACAGGGAGCGCACCGCCTCCTGAATGACCGGCAGTGCGGGCATGCTGACCGAATGGGCGGACGGCCCAGCCCCGGAGCCTTCATGCGGGCCGCAGCCAGCCAGAGTGAGCAATACCGCCGAGAAAACGAGGGATTTTGAGTTCATAGCAGCACCAGTTAGAAAGAGTGGCTCTCCGATATTGAAAGTCTTCAGAGAATGACCTGGTGATACTAGGAATTTACCCACTCGTTCTCGGTCATAAAATCCCACAACTCATGTAGGATATTTCCTATTAAGAATAGAAATCCATCGAAGTATTTCCTACGAATAAGTCTCGGGCGCTTTGGTTGATCAATTAAAAACCTACGAGAACCTGCTCTCGAAAATTCATCCCCCTGCGAACTCCCACCCCGGAACTGTGAGCACAATCGTGACACCCCAGACACTCGCCTCAAGGTGAAGTGATGCTACTCGGCGCTATGTGCAGCCCCATGAATAAACGATCCCGAAGTACAAGGGTTTTCTCAAGGCTGAGCGGCGCTATCGGCGGGTGATGATCTGGGCGCGTGCACGCAGTTGCCCGCAGCCACCATCAACATCCTGCCCGGCGCTGTTGCGCACCTTGGTCAGCACGCCACGGCTGTGCAGGTAGCGGACCATTTCGACGATACGTTCGCTACCCGGTCGCTGATACAGGTCGCCCTCCAAAGCGTTGAACGGGATGAGATTGAGCACGCCGAACTTGCCCTTGAGCAGGCGCAGGATACCGTCGAGTTCTTCCTGACTGTCATTGATACCCTTGAGCAACGTCCACTGGTACTGGATCGGATAGTCCGTGGCGCGAGCGTAGGCCTCGCCCAGCTCCACCAGTTCGTCGGGGGTAATCTTCGGCGCACGCGGCAGCAGGTGCTCGCGCAACGCCGCATTGCTGGTGTGCAGCGAGAGCGCCAGCGCCGGCTTGATCCGCTGCTGCGGGAGGCGCTCGAACACGCGCGGGTCGCCGACGGTGGAAAACACCAGGTTCTTGTGGCCAATACCGCCGTCGGTGCCGAGGCGGTCGATGGCCTCCAGCACATTGTCGAGGTTGTGCGCCGGCTCGCCCATGCCCATGAACACCACCCTCTTCACTGGCCGCACACGCCGCGCGAGCACCAGTTGGGCAACGATCTCGCTGGTGGATAGCTGGCGCAGCAGGCCGCTCTTGCCGGTCATGCAGAAGCGGCAGCCCACGGCACAACCGACCTGGGTCGACACGCAAACGCCGCCGCGCGGCAGCAGCACGCTTTCCACCATCTGCCCATCGGCCAGGCGTACCAGCAGACGCTCGGAGTTGTCGCCGCCCGGGTGGCGCGACTGGATGGTCGCCAATGCATCCAGCTCGGCGGCAATCTGCGCCACGCCGTTGCGCACGCTCAGCGGCAGGAAGTCCTCGGTCGCCTGCCGCTTGGTGCCGGCATCCAGCGCCTTGCCCTGAAGCCAGGCACGCAGCATCCGGGCGCGATGCAGGGGCAGCGCGCCAAGGTCGGCAAGGCGTTGGTCGAGGTCGGATATTCGCATGGGGCGCGAATCCTACCACCCGCTGCCGGCTCGGCGTAGCGCTGCCGGTCGAAGGCGCGGAAATATCCGTCCTAGACGCCTTGCTGTGACAATCACGTGCATCTTCCTTTGAGATTCGTCTTATTCAGCAACCGTTCATCGGGGCCCTACAGTGCCGCCGCCCCCAATCCAATGCAAAAAGGGGCATTTGCATACAAGGAGTAAGCATGAAGAAGTTCCTGAGCGCCGCCGCACTCGTCTCGGTCGCCGCACTTGCCACCGGCTGCACCAGCTACAACGTCAGCCAGCCGATCGCCCCGATCGCCGGTGCCGTCAAGACCGACCTGAAGGCAGACGTTGCCGTCGGCGGCCCGATCAGTGGCCAGTCCCAGGTCAACATCCTGTTCGGCTTCATCAAGTTCGGCGGCGACAGCCAGTACGCCGATGGCGTCACCTACGGCGCCGAGAGCGGTTCGGGCATGAGCCTGGCTGCCTTCGACCCGGTTTCCTCGGTCAAGGCCGCTGCCGCTTACAAGGCCGTGAAGAGCTCCGGTTCCGATCTGATCGTCGCACCGCGCTACGAAGTGAACGTGCAGGATTACTTCATCTTCAAGAAGGTGGACGTCAAGGTCACCGGCAACAAAGGCAGCATCAACAACATTCGTTGATGGACGCCGGGCGGGGCATCGTGCCCCGCCTACCGCTGGAGCGACGGAGCAGGTGGTGCTAGGTTCAGTCCTTCTACACCGCAACAGGACGTCTTCATGCGCCGGACCGCTCCCCTCGCGCTCAGCCTCATCGCACTCGCATTCTCCAACCTCGCCCAAGCCACCCCGCCGGACTTCGATGCGAAGGTGAACAAGCTCGCCCAGCAGGTCATGCGCGAACAGAACATCGCCGGCCTGGCCATTGGCGTCACCAACCATGGCGAGCAGCATTTCTACAATTTCGGCGTGGCGTCGAAGCAGAGCAAGCAGCCGGTGAGCAGCGATACGCTGTTCGAGATCGGCTCGGTGAGCAAGACGTTCACCGCCACCCTTGCCGGTTTCGCCGAGGCCAGCGGCAAGCTCAAGCTGCAGGACAGCCCGACGCATTATCTGAAGGAACTGCGCGGCAGCGCCCTGGACAAGGTAACGCTGATCCAACTCGCCACCCACGTCACCGGTGGTTTCCCACTGCAACTGCCCGACGAGGTGAAGACCCCCCAACAGCTCACCGACTACTACAGGACCTGGCAGCCGCAGTACCCCGCCAACACCCAGCGGACGTACGCCAACCCCAGTATCGGCCTGCTCGGCATCGCCACCGCGCGCGCCCTCGATGTGCCGTTCAAGACCGCGATGCAGCGCAATGTCTTCGCCCCGCTGGGGCTGAGCAATACCCATATCGACGTGCCCGTGACGCGCCAGGGTGTCTATGCCCAGGGCTACGACAAGGACGACCAGCCCGTGCGGGTGAACCCCGACCAGATCGCCGATGAGGCCTACGGGGTGAAATCCAGCAGCCGTGACCTGCTGCGTTTCGTCCAGGTGCAACTGGGCGAGGTCAAGCTCGGTGCCAAGTTGCAGGCGGCGGTGGATGCCACCCGCACCGGCTATTACCAGGTCGGCCCGATGACCCAGGACCTGGTCTGGGAGCAGTATGCCTATCCCCCCAAGCTCGCCGAACTACAGCAATACAACGGCCCTTCGATGGTGCTGGAGAGCCAGCCGGTGAAGGCTCTGCGCAAGCCGCTGCCGCCGCAGCAGGACGTCTGGGTGAACAAGACCGGCGCCACCGGCGGCTTCGGTGCCTACGTCGCCTTCGTCCCGTCGAAGCAGCGTGGCATCGTCATCCTCGCCAACCGCAACTACCCCAACGAGGCGCGGGTGAAGCTGGCCTGGGACATCCTCTCGAAGCTGGATTGACGCGCTTGCTGTGGCAACGAACCTTGGCCGCGATGTCTCCCGGCAGCTCCGGCGCCCAGCGGTTCGCGAGCAAGCTCGCTCCAGCAGGGCCTCTCCCGAGGCGCGCGGCTTGTATCGATGCCGGTGATGTTCTGAATCAAAATGCCGGTAATGATCCCTGGCGGCGGACCCTGTAGCGTGCTGTCCTGACAGACTCCGCCTCCAGAGGATCAGTGCCTTGCCCCGCCTCTCACTGCAACGCGCGCCCATCGGCAACTACGACCACTCCGCGCAATCGCGCGGAGGTCGCTTCCACAACCTCACCCCTCGCCCGGCCGACATGCCCGAGCCCAGCGCGAGGGTGCTCTGGGATGTACTGTTCAACAAACCGAAGAACACCGTGCCGCGCGCTCCAGTGCCCGTGCGCGCGCTGACTCCGGTCGAGCTGGACTCAGCGCCTGACCGTAGCCTGTATCGCCTCGGCCACTCCACCCTCCTGCTCAAGTTGCGCGGCGGCTGGTGGCTGACCGACCCGGTGTTCTCCGAGCGCGCGTCGCCCTTCAGCTTCGCCGGGCCCAAGCGCTTCCACGCACCGCCGATTGCCCTGCGGGACCTGCCGCCGATCCGCGGCGTGATCCTCTCCCACGACCACTACGATCACCTCGACCGCGCGACCATCGCCGTGCTGGCCGAGCGCGCGGAGGTCTTCCTCACCCCGCTGGGCGTGGGCGACTGCCTGCTCGACTGGGGCGTACCAGCTGAGAAGATCCGCCAACTGGACTGGTGGCAGAGCACCACGGTGGACGGCCTGTGCCTGACCGCTACCCCGGCGCAGCACTTCTCCGGCCGCGGTGTACGCGACGGCAACCGCACCCTGTGGTGTTCCTGGGTGATCGAGGACGACAGCCTGCGCATCTTCTTCAGCGGCGACACCGGCTACTTCGACGGCTTCGCCGAAATCGGCCGGCGCTTCGGCCGCTTCGACCTGACGCTGATGGAAACCGGTGCCTACAACGAGCACTGGCCTTACGTGCACATGCACCCGCAACAGACTGTGCAGGCGCACCAGGACCTCAACGGCCGCTGGCTGCTGCCAATCCACAACGGCACTTTCGACCTGGCCATGCATGCCTGGTACGAACCCTTCGAGCGCGTGCTGGAAATCGCCGGTGAACGCGGCCTGCCCGTCACCACGCCGATGATGGGCGAGCGTATCGCCATCGAAGTACCGCATAGCGGTGAGCGCTGGTGGCGCGGCGTAGTGGCAGAGGAGGCCCGCGCACCGGCGCCGCGCTGTGGTTGTCGTGCCGCCCGCGAAGGATGAAACCACAGTAGCCTGACGCCAATCGCGAACCGAATCCGCTCCTACGCGCGGGGTGAAGTCTGCATTTGTAGGAGCGAGCTTGCTCGCCCCTACGAAAAGCCATGAGTGCTCGCATACTCAATCACTGGCCAGCTCGAACAGCTGCCAGCGCACCGAGCTGACGCCCTTCTCCAGGCTGATGCGGCTGACCATGCGTTCCAGCTGTCCGGCGGCGCCATGGCCGCCGAGCAACTCGGCGCGCACTTCCAGTTTCGCCGGGTTGGGCTGATCCTCGCTGTGCAGCGATTGCAGGCGCAGTTCGCTGCTGTCCAGGCTGTGCAGCATCAGGCTGCGCACCTGGATCTCGTCTTCGGCGCGGCAGATGATCGCGACCCCGTAGCGCTGCTCCGCTTCACTGGCCGGCAGCACGTCCTGGTGATTCAGGCGCAGGGCGATGTCGCGCAGCAGGATGTTGGCGCAGAGCACCACCACGCTGCCCAGCGCGGCTTCGAGCAACAGCCCCATGCTGCACAGCACACCGATGGCGGCGGTGCACCAGAGCGTGGCAGCAGTGTTGAGGCCGCGCACGTTCAGGCCATCGCGCATGATCACGCCGCCGCCGAGGAAGCCGATGCCGGACACCACATAAGCGGCGATGCGCGGAGCGTCGGCCGAGAGCCCCGGCATCGCCTGGGTCATCAGCACGAAGAGACAGGCACCGGTGCTGACCAGCGCATTGGTGCGCAGGCCGGTCAGGCGCTGGCGCAGCTGGCGTTCGGCGCCGATCAGGGCGCCCAGGATGAGTGCCGCGGCAACCCGCAGCAGGAAGATTTTCCAATCCATGTTCCACCTCGTTTGCGGCGCTCGGCCGCTCCATGCGCCGGGCGATGCCGGCGCGCATTCGGGTGGTGGATTGCGAGGGAGCGAAGGGCCGGTTGGCCCCGCAGGGGAATGGTGAGACGTCATCCCGCGGCGGGATGCGTATCGCCACTGTCCGCAACGCAGCGAGACAGTGGCAGGGTTCTGCCGGACGGCTCGCTGTTCAGACCTGTCGCAATCGACCAGGGCAAGTGTCCAAGGCAGGACTCCTCTATTGATTCAAAAAAAGCGACCGGGCCCGGTGTGAGCACTGCCCGGGACAGCCCCGGCCGCGAGTCGTCATCATCCCCGGGCAGCCTTAAGGTTTCCTTAGTGCCTGGACCCATGGTTGGCATCGAACGGGCCAGGGCCCTACCATGCGTCCCTGCCACGATCAGGAACACGTCATGCCGTCCGCCATCGTCACCCGCGAGCACTGGATCAGCAGCGAGAAAGGCCAACTGTTCGCCCAGGCCTGGACACCCGCCGGGAACACTGGCGAGCCGATCCTGCTGCTGCATGATTCGCTCGGCTGCGTCACCTTGTGGCGCGATTTCCCGGAAAGCCTCGCAGGCGCCACCGGCCGCCCGGTCATCGCCTATGACCGCCTCGGTTTCGGTCGCTCAGAACGCTACCCCGGCGCCCTGCCCCTGGACTTCATCGACGAGGAAGCACGCACCGTCTTCCCTCTGCTGCAGCAGCACTTCGGTTTCGAGCGCTGCGTGGTGTTCGGCCATAGCGTTGGCGGCGCCATGGCCGTGACGTGCGTGGCACGGCATCCGCAAACCTGCGTGGCGCTGATCACCGAGTCGGCGCAGGCCTTCGTCGAGCACCGGACCCGCGACGGCATCCGCGCCGCGGAAGTGGAATTCGCCCGTGAGGGGCAGTTGCAACGCCTGCAGAAGTACCATGGCGACAAGGCTTTCTGGGTGCTGCGCGCCTGGGTCGACACCTGGCTGTCGGACGACTTCAGCGACTGGAACCTGGACGCCGAACTGGCGCAGGTAAAGTGCCCGACCCTCAGCCTGCATGGCGAGCAGGACGAGTACGGCTCGGCCGCCCACCCGCAGCGTCTCACCTCGATACCGGGCGTACCGACGATGCTCAGGCTGCTGCCCGATTGCGGACATGTTCCGCACCGCGAACAGCAACCTGCCGTGCTGCAGGCGGTGGCCGAGTTTTTCCAGCGCCATGTGCCCCAGGCCCCGTCAGTCGTGGGGCGCAGGTAATACCGTCTGGCTGAAAAATTGAATCCGGGTTCGTGCAGGGCGGTCACAACGACCAGGCGCCGTCGCTTCGCTTTCTTTTCCCAGGGAGCAGCCTCAAGGGCGCCGTCGCGCAGGTGCCGGAAGGGCCCTGCGCAACGGCCAGACTGGCTTTGTCGCGCAGGTAGGTTCGATCATGTGCCGCCTTCATTTTCTTCCGCTGTTATTGCTCGCGCTCTGGGCACCCTCTTCCATCGCCGCTGAGCTGGGCACATCCACCGATGAGAAAGCCCAGGCCGCCGTGACCAAGGGCGAAGTCCTGGAACAACAGGTCGCCCACCCCGCTACCGCGGTGACCACCGCAGCACCCATCACCAAGGCCGAAGTGAAAGCCGTCGACCCCGCCGGCAAGGCGCCGCTGGACGACGCCGTCGTCTGCCTGTCGCGGACCCTCTACTGGGAAGCCAAGGGCGGCGGCCGCGCCGACATGGAGGCGGTGGCCAATGTGGTGCTCAACCGCATGGGCCACGGTGGCTTCCCCGACACCGTGTGCGGCGTGGTCAAGCAGGGCCAGGAGCAGAAACACTGCCAGTTCTCCTGGTGGTGCGACGGCCGCTCCGACCAGGTGGAGGAGAAGAACCGCTACGACATCGCCAAGGAAATCGCCCGCAAGGCGCTGAACCAGCAACTGGGCGATCGTACGCGCGGCGCGATGTACTTCCACGACCGCCACGTCTCGCCGTCCTGGACGAAGGAATACATCCGCACGGCCGAGACAGACGAGTTCGTCTTCTACAAGCCGCGCGGCGGCGATGCGCGTTAGCTGACGGCATTGCTGCCGTCGCGCTGGGCATCCATCCAGCGCACCAGGGCCTCGCCGAACTCCGGCGGGGCCTTGCGCCCGACGCGGCGTGCGAGATCGAGCACGGTGTGCTGGGCCAGCGCCTCTTCCATGCGTTTCTGCGCGGTCAGCATGACGGCGTGGATCGAGCAGGTACCGCAGGTCGCCCATTCCGGCGGCGAACCTTCGAACACCGCGCAGCGGCCGCGGATGTCGCGGCACTCGAAGATCTGCTTGTCGCCATCGATGGCCCTGACGATGTCCAGCACGGTGATTTCGTCCGCCGGCCGCGCCAGGCGGAAACCACCGCGCACGCCTTCGGTGGCTGCTACCAGCCCAGCCTTGGCCAGTTTGGTGAAGACCTTGGCCAGCAATTCCTGGGGCACACCCTGCAGCTCCGCCAGCGCTCGCACGCTGGAGTCACGGCTGTCGCCCTTCTCATCCGTCAGAAAGAGCAGGCAGTGAATGCCGTACTCCACCCCTGCACTGTATAAAGCCATCACAAACTCCGACTAATTTAGTCGCACAAATATCAAACTACAGCCTGCACCCGACCAGCACTTAAGCATGCAACCAGGGGGATTGTAACCCGCCGAGCCCTGCTTGCAGTACTTCCAAGCGTGCAGAGAACAAACAGAAGCAGGACTACCGCCTCCGCCGTAGGGGTGACGAACGGTCGGAGTTTGGGAAAAAAACAATTGCCTCGGATAACTACGACAAATATAGTCGCAGTTATCCGAGGCAAGCCGGGAAGCAAACCGCTCCGATGTCGGGCACTCGGGAACCCTACAACCTGAATTCATCCTTTCGTCGGAGAGACCATGAAACAACGCATCCTGATCGTCGGCACCGGTTTCGCGGGTATGTGGAGCGCCCTGAGCGCCACGCGCCTGCTCGATCTGCACCAGCGCGGCGACGTCGAAGTCGCTGTGCTCGCCCCGCAGGCCGAACTGCGCATCCGCCCGCGCTTCTACGAGCCGAACGTGCACCAGATGGCCGCGCCGCTGGGCGACCTGTTCGGCGCCGTGGGCGTGACCTTCATCCAGGGCAGCGCCGAGCAGATCGACGTCGACGGGCGCCAACTGGATTACCGAGATGCCAGCGGTGAGATCGCCACCCTGGGCTTCGACCGCCTGATCCTCGCCAGCGGCAGCAAGGTTGCTCGCCCCGCCCTGCCGGGCATCGAACACGCCTTCGACGTCGACGACATCGACCAGGCCATGCGCCTTGAGACGCATATCCGCTCGCTGAACCAACTGCCGGAATCTGCAGCGCGCAACACCGTGGTCGTTGCCGGAGGCGGCTTCACCGGCATCGAGACCGCCACCGAAATGCCCGCGCGCCTGCGTGAAGTTCTGGGCGCGGACGCCAAGGTACGGGTGGTCGTGGTCGATCGCGGCGCCGAGATCGGCGGTGCGCTGGGCGTCACGTCGCAATCCGTGGTGGCCGAAGCCTCCGCCGAACTGGGCGTGGAATGGCGCCTGAAGGCCTCGGTGGAATCCATCGACGACAGCGGCGTCACTCTTTCCAACGGCGAACGCATCGAGGCGAAGACCGTGATCTGGACCGCCGGCGTGCGCGCCAGTTCGCTGACTGAACAGGTTGCCGGCGAACGTGACCGCCAGGGCCGCCTGCATGTGGATCGTAACCTCCAGGTGATCGGCCAGGATGCGGTTTTCGCCACGGGCGACGTGGCCTATGCCGCCGTGGACGACGCCGGCAACTACGCGCTGATGACCTGCCAGCATGCCATCTCCCTGGGCCGCTCGGCCGGCAACAACGCTGCCGCCGACCTGCTGGGCGTAGCCCCCATCCCCTACAGCCAGGAGAAGTACGTGACCTGCCTGGACCTGGGCGCCTGGGGCGCATTGTTCACCGAAGGCTGGGACCGCCAGGTGCGTTTCCTGCGCGAGGAAGGCAAGAAGATCAAGACCGAGATCAACACCGTGTGGATCTACCCTCCGGCCGCTGATCGAGCCACCGCGCTGGCAGCGGCCGATCCGATGATCCCGGTCGTGGCCTGATCGGTTGAGAAAAGCCCCGGTTGGCGCGAGTCTTCCGGGCTTTTTTACGGGCGGACCCTGCCTCACTCCTTGCATGCGCAGGCTCGCCGGGAGAAGACAGCCGTCCCTACGGATGCCGCACAGCGCGCGGCAGGCACAGGGCTTCAACCATCCGCGCCAGGGTATCGATCACTTCCTCGCGCCCCAGCAGCGGCTGCGCATCGCTCAGGTAACGCGCGCAGGTGTACTGCACGGAGTTGATCACCACGAAGAGCACCGCCGGCAGGTTGTCGATGCGGTAATCGTCGAAGTGCCGAATCAGGTACTGCCGGCACACCTCCATCATCTGCTGCTCCAGGGCATGGAACACCGGCGCGGAATTGAGCCGGTGCCAATGCCGCAGCAGCTCGCACTGCGCCGAATCTCCCTCCACCTGCTGGAAGATGCCCTCCAGCACCGCACGGGTGACGCTGCCGATGTCCGCGCCCAGTAGCGGCGTCACGCGCTCGTGCACCACCTTCATCAGCGTGCCGGCGCGCTGCATGAGCAGGGCCTCGACGATCATTTCCTTGTTCGCGAAGTACTGGTAAAGCGAGCCGACGCTCACCCCGGCTCGACGCGCGACGTGGTTCGTGGTCAGGCCATCCAGGCCGTGCTCGCCGATCTCCAGTGCAGCGGCCTCGAGCAGCACCGCGACCATCTCGCTGGCGCGCTGCTGCTTGGGTTGCTTCCTCATGCCTATCCCCCGATGCGAGTCGGATGCGAGTTGAATGCGAGTTGAATGCGAGCAAATACTCGCAATAGCGTAACTCGACGAATCCTCCCGGCAACCAAACCAAGGTATGAATCGATGTGCGCAACTGACCTGCCTACCCGTCACGGCGCTGACCTGCAGCGCGCTCGGCGCACCGCTGCGCCGGTCAAGCGCTTCCTCAAGGGCCCTAGCGAGCCGGATACCGCGACCTGGAAGGCCATCGGCGCGTCCCTCACGGTAGGCGATGCTCCCATGGATGCGCTGCTGGAGTGGATGTTCGAAGTCGGCCTCGGCAAGAGCATGCGGTTGTATGAACAGGCGCTGCACCAGGGCATTGCCGCCATCCCCGACGCACCCGAGGCACTGAGAACCTTCTTCGCCCGTGTCGAAACACCGCCCGCCTGGGTCGACCCGCAGCGCCTCGACGAGGGCGCCCGCGCCTGCGGAATTTCCGGGCTGACCGGTATGCGCGTGCTGCGCGACCTTGGCTTGCTGGCCGGATACCAGGCCTCCGCGATCAACCGTACCCTGGTACTCACCGGCGCGCTGGAAAAAGGCCCGCAGCGGCGTATCGCCGAGACCACCAAATGGTGGATCGACTGCACCCGCCCAAGGGGCATGGCGCGCGGCGCAGCGGGCTACCGCAGCACGCTGCACGTACGGCTGGTGCATGCATTGGTGCGACGTCGGGTGTCGCGCCTGGAGCAATGGGACTTCGCTCACCATGGCCTGCCCATCAACCAGGGAGACATGCAGGCGACCTATCTGGCCTTCTCGGCGATCTTCCTGATCGGCCAGCGCATGCTGGGCGTAGTCCTGAGCCAGCGGGAGCGCGAAGCCATCAGCCACCTCTGGCGCTACATCGCCTGGTTGATGGGCGTCGAGGAGCGCTGGCTGTGCGCCAGCGAGAACGACGCGATACGCGCGCTCTACCACAACCTGCTGTCCCAGGCACCGCCGGACGAGAGCAGCCGCATGCTCGGCTGCGCGCTGGTGGACGAACCCCTGCAGCGCCACTACGCCAACTTCCCCTGGTTGCGCGGGCGCCTGAACCGGGCGATCCACCTGAGCATCGCCAGCACCTTCATCGACGACCAGGGGCGACGCGCACTCGGCCTGCCCCGCGGCAGCCTGCCTTGGTACCCGTTGCTTACGGCCCCGCCCCGCTTCCTTGGCCACTGTCTGCTGCGCGTCGTACCGGGCGGTCGCAACTGGCTGGTGCGCCGCGGCCTGCGAATCCAGGAGGATTACCTGCGCACCCTGTTTGGCGGTAGCGACCCCAGGCTGATCTCGCCCGTGCCTCTGGCCGTCGAGGATCGGCACTCCTGAGCTTGGCCATCCCGCCGGCGGATGAAAAAAAACCGCACTCCCGATGCCCTTTCGCGATCCATTACCGAAGAGACCTCGAGGAGCCGCCATGAGCACACCGCCGGAGCTGCTGGACCTGCCCCCCGACCTGCACTACGTCGACGACAGCCTGCCGGGCATCAGCCGGCGTCGCCTGCGCGGGCGCTTCGCCTACTTCGACCCGGGCGGCGAACGCATTCGCGTCGAAACAGAGATCGAGCGGATCGACCGCCTGGCGATTCCGCCAGCCTATATCGATGTGTGGATCTGCATCGACCCGCTCGGCCACCTGCAGGCAACCGGCCGCGACGTGCGCGGGCGCAAGCAGTACCGTTACCACCCGCGCTGGACCGAGGTCCGCGACAGCGCCAAGTACGAGCGCCTGCTGCGCTTCGGGGAAAGCCTGCCAGCGCTGCGCAGGCGTATAGAACGGGACCTGGCGCTGCCCGGCCTGGGAGCGGAAAAGGTCATGGCGACCGTGGTCGAACTGCTCGATCGCACCTTGATCCGCATCGGCAACGAACGCTACCGCAAGGAAAATCGCTCCTTCGGCCTCACGACGCTGAACAACCGCCATGTCGAAGTCCAGGGCACGCGCATTCGCTTCGCCTTTCGTGGCAAGAGCGGCATCCGCCACAGCGTGGACATCGAACACCCGCGCCTGGCGCGCATCCTCCGGCGTTGCCTTGAGCTGCCCGGGCAACAGCTGTTCCAGTACCTGGACGCAGACCACCAGCGGCACATGATCGACTCCCGCGACATCAACGCCTACCTGCGCGAGCACGCCGGTGAGGAGTTCACCGCCAAGGACTACCGCACCTGGGCTGGCACCACCCTGGCCCTTGAGCACTGCCGCAGGACCCACTGGGAAGACGAGAAGAGCGCCAACCGCCAGCTCAAGTCGATCATCCAGCAGGTGGCCGACGAACTGGGCAACACTCCGGCGATCTGCCGCAAATGCTACGTGCATCCGCGGGTGATACAGGCCTTTCTTGCTGGCGAACTGAGCGGATTAGCGAAGGCGCGCAAGCGCAAGAACCTCAGCGCCGAGGAAGCTACCCTGCTGGCTTTTCTCCAGTCCGACTGAGCTGCTCATGGCGTCGCGAAGACTGCCGAAGCGGAAAAGCCTAGACAAATGGCCCTCGGCCATTAGTGCGAAAAGCGTCTAATACGGCCAAACTGAAAAACTTTCATACGGGACCAACAGAGTATTCCCGCAACCAACTTCCGGCTCACAGAGTCGGTCCCCAACGGAGTGCCTAACCTTGCCCGCCGCAGAGACCGCCCTCGAACAAGCCATGGAGCGCTGCGCCCAGGAGCCGATCCAACTGCCCGGCAGCATCCAGCCGCAGGGATTCCTGCTGGTACTGGATGAATCCGACCTGCGTATCCTCCAGGCCAGCGAGAACGCCCAGCGCTGGCTCGGCCTGCCCGCCAGTGACTTGCTGGGCCGCGACTTCGCCGCACTGCTGGCCGATGACTTCGACCTGCGCGAACACCTCAAGCGCCTGCCCGACAGCGAAATATTCCCTTTCCACATCGGCGACGTCAGGCTGCGACACAGCCCAGGCGCCGGTGAGCCCACCTCGGTGATGGTGCACCGCCACGATCAGGTCCTGATTGCCGAATTCGCGCCGCACCAGGAGCGTCCCGGGAACCCGTCCAACGTCGATTTCTATCCATTGGTGCGCGCCTTCGTGGCCGGCCTGCACAACGCCAACAGCATCGATGAGCTGTTGCAACGCTCGGTGCAGGAGGTCAAGCGCATTACCGGGTTCGGCCGGGTCAAGGCCTACCGCTTCGATGCGGAAGGCAATGGGCTGGTCATCGCCGAGGCGGCCGACCCCGGCTATCCGCAGTACCTGGGATTGTGCTTCCCGGCCTCCGACATCCCCCGCCAGGCCCGTGAGCTGTACCGGGTCAACCGCATCCGGGTCATCGAAGACGCCAACTACCAGGCTTCGCCACTTGTACCGGTCGACAATCCCCGCACCGGGCGCCCGCTGGACATGAGCTTCGCCGCCCTGCGCAGCGTCTCGCCCGTGCACCTTCAGTACATGCGCAACATGGGCACGCTGGCTTCCATGTCGCTCTCCATCGTCGTCGATGGCCGCCTCTGGGGGCTGATTTCCTGCCACCACCGCGAGCCGCGCGCCGTCGGTTTCCAGACGCGCACCGCCTGCGAGTTGCTCAGCAGCGTGCTGTCGTTGCAGATCGAGTCCCGCGAATCCCATTCAAATACCCGTCGATTGCTCGATCTGCGCCAACGCATCGTGCAGATGCTTTCCGCAATGGCCGACCACGACAGCATCAGCGGCGGCCTGCTGGAGCTGCCCGCAGTAATGCTGGAGTTCGCCGCGGCCACCGGCGCAGCGATCGTGTCCGCCGAGCGGATCGATCTGCTTGGCGTCACCCCGCCAGCCGCGCAGGTCAACGCGCTGATTCACTGGCTGGCCAAGCGTGGCGGCGAGGTGGTGTTCCAGACCGACAACGTGAAGCGCGACATCGACGAACTGCCTGAACTCGCCCAGCATGCCGGCGGCGTGCTGGCCGTGGCAATTTCACAGATTCACTCGCACTACCTGGTCTGGTTCCGCCCGGAACAAGCGCGCACGGTAAATTGGGCCGGACGCCCAGCGAAGGAGATCGACGCCCAGGGCCAGTTGAATCCACGCCATAGTTTCGAGCGCTGGCGCGAGGAAGTACGCGGTTTCTCCGCCCCCTGGGAGCCGCTGATCGTCGACGCCGTGGTGGAGCTTCGTACCTCGGTACTGGGCATCGTGCTGCGCAAGGCCGAAGAACTGGCCCAACTGGCGGGGGAACTGCGCCGCTCCAACAAGGAGCTGGAAGCCTTCTCCTACAGCGTTTCCCATGACCTGCGCGCGCCGCTGCGGCACATTGCCGGCTACGCCGAGCTGCTGGGCGAAATCGAGGGAGAGGCGCTGAGCGAGCGCGGCCGTCGCTTCCTCCAGCACATCGAGGATGCCGCGCGCTTCGCCGGCACCCTGGTGGACAACCTGCTGAGTTTTTCGCAGATGGGCCGCTCGGCGCTCCGCCTGTCCGAGGTGGACCTCAACGCGCTGGTAGAAACCATCCGCACGGAAATGGAGCCCGACTACGTCGGCCGCCAGATCGACTGGAAGCTGGAGACGCTGCCGAAACTGATCGGTGATCCGGCGTTCATCAATCTTGCGCTGCGCAACCTGATCGCCAACGCCATCAAGTACACCCGCGGCCGCGAGCCGGCCCGCATCGAAATCGGCGCGAAACAGACGCGGGACGAAACCGAGATTTTCATCCGTGACAACGGTGTGGGCTTCGATATGGCTTACGCCAACAAGCTGTTCGGAGTGTTCCAGCGCCTGCACCGCATGGAAGAATTCGAAGGCACCGGCATCGGCCTGGCCAGCGTGAGGCGCATTATCGAGCGCCACGACGGCCGCGTCTGGGCCGAAGGAGTTATCAACCAGGGCGCGACATTCCACTTCGCCCTGCCCCGCCACCCACAGCCCCACTGAAGGAAAGCCATACGTATCATGCTCAAACCCATTCTCTTGGTGGAAGATAATCCCAGGGACCTGGAGCTGACGCTGGTTGCGCTGGAACGCAGCCAACTGGCCAACGAAGTCATCGTCATGCGCGATGGCGCCGACGCGTTGGACTACCTGCTGCGACGAGGAGCCCACGCCGAGCGTGCCGATGGCAATCCAGCGGTGCTGCTGCTGGACCTCAAGCTGCCCAAGGTGGACGGTCTGGAAGTGCTCAAGGTGGTGCGCGACACCCCCGAGCTGCGCAGCATCCCCACAGTGATGCTGACCTCCTCGCGGGAGGAGCCGGACCTGCAACGTGCCTACGAATTGGGCGTCAACGCCTACGTGGTGAAGCCGGTGGAGTTCAAGGAATTCGTCACCGCGATTTCCGATCTGGGGATTTTCTGGGCCGTTCTCAATGAACCTCCGCCCGGATCGTTGCGTCTGAATCGTAGACGCAACCCGTGACGGAGCGGTGATGTCCGAAGTTCCGCTGAAACTGCTGGTCGTCGAAGACAGCGCCATGGATGCCGAGCTGACCCTGCTACGCCTGGAGCGCAGCGGCATGAAGATCGACGCTCGGCATGTCTTCGATCACAACGGAGTCGAACATGCCCTGCACGAGGGCAGCTTCGACCTGATTCTCTGCGACTGTGTGCTGCCCGGTTCCTCCGGCACCCACGTGCTGGCCATCGCCCAGCGCCTGGTGCCTGATACCCCGTTCATTTTCCTCTCGGGCATCTATGGTGAGGAACACGCGGTGGAGATGATCCGCCTCGGCGCCACCGACTACGTGCTGAAAAAGAACCTATCGCTGCTGCCCAAGGCAGTGCGCCGCGCCCTCACCGAAGTCCAGGAGCGACAGCGTCGACGTCGCGCCGAAGAGGCGCTGGCGGACGTCGAGGCGCGCGCGCGCATCGCCATCGACGCCGCCGGCATGGGCACCTGGGACCTGCGTCCGGAGGACGGCCTGCTGCTCTGGGACGAACGCTGCAAGACGCTGTTCGGCCTGCTGCCGGACACCGAAATGACCATGGATGTGTTCTACAACGGCATCCATCCCGAAGATGTGGAGCGGGTGCGCGAAGGCGTCGAGCGCGCCATGGACCCGCGGGGTAATGGTCGCTACCGCGTGGAATTCCGCATCGAACAGCCCGACGGGCTGGAACCGCGCTGGCTGCTGAGCAATGGGCAGGCGCGATTCGTCGATGACCGCTGTGTTCGTTTCTCCGGCGTGCTGCAGGACATCCACCAGCAACGCAAGGCTACCCAGGCCCTGGAACAGCTCAACGAAATGCTTGGCGAACGAGTCGAGCGCCGCACCCGCGAGCGCGACCGATCATGGGATCTTTCCCAGGACCTGCTCGCCGTGCTCAACAGCGACCTCACCCCGGTCGCCCTGAACCCGGCCTGGGAACACACCCTGGGCTTCCAGCGCCAGATGCTCTCGCGCATGTCGCTGTTGCAGCTGCTGCCCGAGCAGGACCAGGACGCCTTCCTCACCGAGTTGGCCGCCCTCGCCCACGGTGGTACCAGGGCGCGCTTCGATGGCCGCATACGCCACGCCAGCGGCAAGCAGCGCTGGCTTTCCTGGGTGGTGGTACCCGAAGACACCCTGCTTTACGTGGTCGCCCGCGACATTACCAGCGAGCGCGAGGCTGCGCTGGATCTGGCCGAAGCCAATGCCCGGCTGCGCGAGCAGATCGCCGAGCGCGAACGAATCGAGGCGGCGCTGCAGCAGATGCAACGGCTGGAGGCGGTAGGCCAGCTCACCGCCGGTGTCGCCCACGACTTCAACAACCTGCTGACGGTGATCCTCAGCGGCTCCACCTTCCTCGAGCGCGACCTGGCGAAGGGCGATTACGAAAAGGCCGGCAAACGCTTGCAGCACATCCGCGAGGCCGGCGAGCGCGGCGCCAAGCTGACCGCGCAGATGCTCGCCTTCTCCCGCCGGCAGCGTCTGGAACCAGTGCCGCTGAACCTCAACGACACCCTGAGCGGCCTGGAAGAGCTGCTGGCCCGCTCCCTGGGCGGCAATATCTCGGTGCGCCTGGAACTCACCGATGGCCTGTGGCAGGCGCTGACCGATCCGACCCAGACAGAGATGATCATCCTCAACCTGGCGATCAACGCCCGCGACGCCATGCCGGCCGGCGGCCAGTTGATCCTTTCCGCTCACAACATGCACATCAGCCACAGACCCAGCCGCCCGGAGCATCCCGAACCGGGGGACTACGTGGTGTTGTCAATCCGCGACACCGGCTGCGGCATGGACGAGGAAGTGCTGGGCAAAGTGTTCGAACCCTTCTTCACCACCAAGGACATCGGCAAGGGTTCGGGACTGGGGCTGGCGCAGGTGTTCGGCTTCGCCAAGCAGTCCGGCGGCGGTGTGCACATCGACAGCGAGCCGGGGCGCGGAACCCAGGTGAACGTCTACCTGCCGGCCGTGGAACGTGCGCAAGCGGCTGACGACAGCGTGCGTGACCCCAGCGGCGACCTCACCGATAGCGGCCACGACCGCAATATCCTGCTGGTGGACGACGACGACCTGGTGCGCGAACTGCTCGGCGACGCCCTGCGCCTCTACGGCTACCGGGTGCGTCAGGCCAACAGCGGGCAGCAGGCTCTGGAGATGCTCGACGAACACGTCGACCTGCTGCTCACCGACTTCGCCATGCCCGAACTCAACGGTGCGCAGATGGCGAAGATTGCCCGCGAGCGTTTCCCCTACCTGCCGGTGGTGTTTCTCACCGGCTACGCCGAACTGCAAGGGCTGGAGCTGCCCGGCAGCCTGGTGATTCAGAAGCCGGTACATCACGAGGAGCTGGCCCGGTCCCTTGGCGAACTGCTGGGCATCGGCTGAATTCGACAGCAAGATTGTTCAAGCCAAGCACCAGGCTTCTCTGCGACGCTGAAGGCACTTATCGGCCTGCAAGAAACGCTCATGTCCCAAGATCAGCTTCCTTCACGTGCCTTCCTCAAGGGCGCCATCGACATCATGCCGCTGTCGCTCGCGGTCCTGCCCTGGGGGCTGCTCGCCGGCTCCCTGGCCATCGACGCCGGGCTTTCGCCACTGCATGGCCAGGGCCTGTCCGCCATCGTCTTCGCCGGTGCTGCGCAACTGGTGGCCATCGGCATGCTCAAGGGCGGCGCCGGGTTCTTCTCGATCATGATCACCACCCTGCTGCTGACCTCGCAGCACCTGCTCTACGGAATGACCCTGCGCCCGGTGCTCTCCGGCCTGCCGGGACGCTGGCGCGCCGGCCTGGGCTTCCTGCTCACCGATGAATTCTTCGCCCTCACCAGCGGCCACGACCGCCAGACCTTCAACCGCTGGTACGCCCTGGGCGTGGGGCTGACGTTCTACATCGCCTGGAACCTCTTCACCCTCGCCGGCGTGCTGGTGGGCACCAGCATTCCCGGTCTGGAACACCTGGGCCTGGACTTCTCCATCGCCGCCACCTTTGTCGCGCTGATCGCGCCGGTGGTGAAGAACATCCCCACCCTGGTATGCGTCGCCGTCTCGCTGTTCTGTTCGGTGCTGTTCAGCTACTGGCAGGTCGGCTCGGCACTGGTGCTTTCCGGGCTGGCGGGCATGCTCGCCGGCTTTGTCTGCCAGAAACTCTCGGGGGGGCGCGCATGATGGTCTGGGCAGTGATTTTCGGCATGGGCCTGATCGTGTTCTTCAACCGCTACGTATTCCTCGAACCGCGCCTGCCGATCCGCCTGAGCAGCAACGTGCGGCAGTTCCTCGGCTTCGCCGTGCCGGGCATGCTCACTGCGATCTGCGGGCCGATCGTGTTCCTGCCCGAACATCAGTTGAACCTGCGCCTGGACAACCCCTACCTGCTCGGCGCCGTGGTCGCCGTGGCGCTGGTGCTGTGGACGCGCAACGTGCTGCTCAGCGTGATCCTCAGCATGGGCGCGTTCTACCTGCTGCGCTGGTGGCTGTGACCGACGCCGGGCTTCAGCCCGCCGCGCCCCGCCCGTAGTACGCCAGCACCAACTGCACCAGCGCTTCCTCGATGCCCTCCCGCCGTCCAGGGATCAGGGCGCCGGGGTCGTCCAGCAGGGCACGCAGGACACCGCCCACGGCATGGGCGAGGACGAACACCTCGGCCTCGTCGAGCTTGCGCAGCTGCTGGTCGTGGTCGACCAGGCCATGGGTCACCAGGTGGGTCATGACGCTGCCGCGCAAGGCGGGCAGCGGGCTGCCGCCGCCGCGCGTCATCAGGTAGTGCATCAACGCCTTGTGCGCGCCGGTGCGCCCGCCATAGGCGCTGACGGCGGCGTGAATCACTGCGCGGATGCGCTCGCCGGGCGCCTCCGGCGGGCGGCCGGTGAGCGCGCCCATGATGCCGGTAGCCAACGCTGCCAGTTCGCGCCGGGCCAGCTCGTCGAGGATCCGCTCCTTGTTGGGGAAGTACTGGTAGAGCGAGCCGACGCTGACCCCCGCCAACTCCGCCACATGGTTGGTGGTGAACCCCTCCAGGCCGCGGCGCTCCAGGATGCGCCGCGACGCCTCCAATATGAGCTCGACCTTCTCCAGCGCCCGCGCCTGCCGCGGCAGGCGGCGGTTATCTGGATGATTTTCCGCTGTTTTTCGGTTCACCTGGGGCCACCGGGAAAGCGAGTACAGCAAGCGTCGCGTCCTACCTATCATGGCAGCCACATCGAGGCCGGCAAGTCGAGCGGATGAACCGCAGCGGCCGGCGCAGGAGACCCGCCATGAGCCACAAGAGCCACACCGCCCCGCTGGACGACGACATCTGCGTGCACATCTTCGCCGCGTCCGGCGCCATGGTCGGCGTGTGCCTGACAGTGGTGGGCATCCTGCGCATCATCGTCGGCCAGCATCGCGTCGACCTGATCGGCCAGGACATGCTCGCGCTGAACACGGTGATCTACCTGGCGACCACCCTCACCGCCTATTTCGGCCTGCGGACCCGCAAGCTGCAGCGCAATCACCGTCTGGAACGCGTCGCCGACACCCTGTTCCTGGTAGGCCTGAGCATCACCACCCTGACCACCGCCTTCATCGCCTGCGCCATGTCCTGCTGCTGAAACGCCGCTTGAATTCCGGCATCGCTATTTTGAAACAGGTATTGCGATCAGCCTGCCGTTCAGAAGAAAGGACATATAAACCGCCAGGTACGCCAAGCAAGCCATCGCCGCGCCGAGGCTGACCGAACCGGAGATGGCCGCCTGCTAGGCGGCGACAACCCTGTTCGAGCGCACCGAGGCGCGCTGGTGGGTTTCCGCCAGGGCGGGAAGGAAATCACCGGCACTGCCTTGCTTGGCCACCAGCGGCAAGACCCACCACCCCATCGTCCAGTACAGCGGAGCGGATGCCGGCCGGGTCCCGGGACCGCCTTCGAAATCGCCCCGCAGGCGCTGCTGGCGGCACACGCATACGCGGTATGGAACTGCCAGCGGGTCAGCGTGCAATTACCCGTCCGACCTCCAGGCGTAGGTCCACATCAAGGCCCCGGGCAAGCCGCCATTTATCAGCCTGCCTGCATGGACTCATTAGCAGAACTTCAGTGTCGACCAGTTCATGACCCACGGCGGAGTTTCCGCGACCAAGCCCGAGGCCAGGTGGATCAAGGGTTTGATGCCAGTTCCCGCCTCGGCGGAAATTGGCATCAAACCCGTCCCTCGAGCGATTCGATCATTCATACCAGTTTTCTTCATGGGTCCCTCCTGCGGCTGCTCACTAGACTGTGGTCACTCGCGAGCATCACCCCACTGCACCTCCTTACCGAGAACATTCCAATGAAACTGCTCACTGCCAGTACCCTGACCCTTGCCGCCCTGCTCGCCAGCCAGGCGTCCATGGCCGAAGAATCCGCCCTGATGACCAACCGTCTGACCCAGGCCAACTACCAGGCTCTGCAGGCCACGCACGACAAGACCGACGCCGGACAGCAGACCGCTCAGAACGCCCAGCCGGGCGTCGAGAAAAAGGCCGAGCAGGACAAGCACTGCTGATACCGCTTCACACCGGGAGCGCGCTGTCGCTCCCGGTTCCCGCGCCCCACTCCCTCTGCATCCCACCCTGCCTGTCCCTTATGCCGCCCTGCGGGAATGCGCCGTGCGCGCGATTGCGGCCCACCACCCTCCTGGAGAAGCGACCCGCTCCTACCGGTATACTTCGCACAAAACATCAGCAACAGCTGATGTCAGTGCAATCAAATATGAATTTTTCCTGATGCGGCAGCGCCCTACTCTGGCCACGCGCTGCACTGACAGCGCCAGCTACTCAGCCGTCCTTTAGAGACGCGGGTTCTCGATAACAACTCCAACTGCCCCGAGGATCTCCCATGCGCCCCGTCATGCCTGGCCGTGAATCCCCCTATTCCCTGAACCCCGGAGGCCGGCATGTCTGACCTTCGCAGCCCTGCCGTCGCTACCAGCAACGGCGACGAAAGCCTGCTCGCCAGCCACGGCTACCGCCAGGAGCTGGACCGCGGGTTGAACCTGTGGTCGTCGTTCTCCGTCGGTTTCGCCACCATTTCCCCGGTCGTCGGCATCTACTCGGTGATGTCCCTGGGCGCCATGAGCGTCGGGCCGTCCTGGGTATGGGTCGTGCCCCTGTGCCTGCTCCTGCAACTGACCGTGGCACTGGTGTACGCCGAGCTGTCCTCGCAGTTCCCGCTGGCTGGCGGCTGCTACCAGTGGGTGCGGCGACTGATCGGCGACCGCGCGGCCTGGTTCACCGGCTTCCTCTACCTCGCCTCCGCCCTCGCCTCGCTGACCACCGTCGCCTACCTGGGCGGCTTCTGGCTCGGCCTGCTGGTGACCGGCGAACCGCCGTCCGCCAATGCGCAGGTACTCTGCGGCGCGGCGCTGCTGGCCCTTGGGTTGGCGGTCAACCTGCTGGGCATCAACCCGCTGAAGTACTTCGTCAACGCCGGCATCTTCGCCGAGGCCATCGCCTCCATCGGCATCGGCGTGCTGTTGCTGCTGTTCTTCCGCAACCACTCCTTCGAGATGCTGTTCAGCAGCCTCAATGCCCTGGAAGTCTCCGGCGGCACCTACTGGAGCGGCTTCCTGACAGCACTGGCGGTGGGCGGCTGGGCCTTCCTCGGCTTCGATGCCTGCTCGCAGATTTCCGAGGAAACCACCGACGCCCGCGTCTCCACGCCCCGCGCCATCCTGCGTTCGATGCTGGTGGTCGGGCTGACGGTGATGCTCACCGCCTTCGCCGTCACCCTGTCGTACAAGGACCCGGCCGCCGTGGTCAGCGGGCAGGTCATCGACCCGGTAACCCCGGCCGTGGTGGACGCTTTCGGTGCCTGGGCCGAGCGGCCGTTCGTGGCCATCGTGCTGGTCGCCTTCGTCGCCTGCGTGGTCTCGGTGCAGACCTACATCGGCCGCGCCATCTTCGGCATGGCCCGCGATGAAATCCTTCCCGGTTCCGCCCTGCTGCGCCGCGTCGACAAGCGCAAGGTACCGATGGCCGCGATGGTCTGCAGCACCCTGCTGGCCAGCCTGGGCCTGGCCCTGGGGCTGAATGCCACGGCGGTCGGCACGCTGATCGCCTTCGGCAGCGGCGGCTTCTTCTTCGTCTTCCTGATCGTCGCCGCCAGCGCGCTGTATGCACGCCTGACCGGACGCTGGAACCCGGACAAGGGTGCACTGAAACTCGGCCGCAAGGGCCTGCTGGTCAACGCCATCGCCGTGGTCTGGCTGGTGTTCGAGGCGATCAACGTGGCCTGGCCGCGGGAGATGCTCGCCCCGCCCGGCGCGCCCTGGTTCCAGGTCTGGGCGGTGGTCGTGGTGTTCTCCGCCCTCGCCCTGTTCGGCCTGGCCTACCTGTTCATCGCCAAACCGCACCGCCGCATCGCCACCAGCCTGAGCTTCGCCGGCCGCGCCGTCGGCTGAGCGCTCACCTGAACGCCTGGCGCCGGGCCTGTCCGGCGCCCTGTTTCCCACTTCCTCCCGCCGCTGGCTTTGCACGAGCCGGCACGGGCAGGCCATGCCTGAAATCCGGAGCTTGTCATGTCCACCCTGAACTACTGGAACTACCCCACGGAAATCCTCTGCGGCGTCGGCGCCCTCGATCAACTGGCCGAGCGCTGCCGCCTGGCCGGCATGCTCAAGCCGCTGCTGGTCACCGACCCCGGCATGCTCGAACTGCCGCCGCTGCACGAAGTGCGGCGCCGCCTGGAAGCGGCCGGCATGGACTACGCGCTGTTCCACGGTTTCTCCAGCAACCCCGCGCTGGAAGAAGTCAGCGCTGGCGCCGGCGTTCTGGCCGAAGGCGGCCACGATTCGCTGATCGCCCTGGGCGGCGGCAGCGCGCTGGATGCAGCCAAGGGTATCGCCCTGCTCAGCCGCGATGCGAACGGCCTGCACAACTTCGAATGGTCGCAACTGATCGAGCGCTACCCGACCCTGGGCGACCACCCCGCCCTCGACCTGCCGCCGCTGATCGCCATTCCCACTACCGCCGGCACCGGCTCCGAACTGGGCCGCGAGGCCGTGCTGACCGATACCGCGCGCGGCATCAAGATAGTCGTCGGCCACCGCGAGCTGCTGGCCCGCTCGGTGATTCTCGACCCGGTACTGACCGTCGGCCTGCCGAAGTCGCTCACCGCCGCCACCGGCATGGACGCCCTGACCCATCACCTGGAGTCGCTGTTCTCGCCGCTCTACCACCCGATGTCCGCCGGCGTAGCCATCGAAGGCGTGCGCCTGGTGAAGGAACACCTGCAACGCGCCGTGCGCAACGGCACCGACCTCGCCGCGCGCGAAGGCATGCTGGTGGCTTCGGCCAGTGCGGCAGTGGCCTTCCAGAAGGGACTCGGCGGCGTGCACGCGCTGGCCCACCCACTGGGCGCCAAGCACCACAAGCACCACGGCCTGCTCAACGCCGTGCTGCTGCCGTACCTGCTGGTGGCCAACCGCCCGGCCATCGAAGCCGACGCCACGCGTCTGGCGCGCTACCTGGAACTGCCGGAAGCGAGCTTCGAAGGCCTGCTGGGCTGGGTGCTGGAACTGCGTTCGGCGGTGGGCATTCCGCATACGCTCAGGGAACTGGGCCTGGACGGCGAGGACGCGCTCTGGATCGGCGAACAGGCGGTGGCGGATATCTCCTCCTCCGACACCAACGCCCTGCCGCTGCAGGCCGAGGACTACTCGCGCATCTACCTCAACGCGGTCAACGGCGTGCTCGCCTGAGGGCTAGCCGAGGCCGTGCACGCTCAGCAGGTCCTCGATGAAGGCACGGGCGGCCTCGCTGCGCGGCCGCCCGGCGTAGGTGATCATGCTGTGCGTCACCTCGTAGCAGAGCTGCTCCGGCAGCAGCGGCTTCATCCGCCCGCGCTCGACCCAGATGTTCGCGTAGTGGGTCGGCAGGTAGCCCAGGTGCGTGCCGGCCAGCACCGAATGCGCCACCGCCTCCATGTGATGCGCGGTGGCGCTGCTGCGTTCGGGGCGGAACGGCAATTCCTGGTCCGCCGGCAGGAAGCCATGGCGCACCCAGTTGTACTCGGCGATCTGCTCCAGTGTCGGCTCGTGCGCCGCGAACAGCGGGTGGCGCTCGCCGCAGAACACGCCGATCTCTTCCGTGTACAGCGGCAGGTAATCCAGGGTCGGGCGCGCGCGGCTGAAGTAGGAAATCGCCAGGTCCAGCTGGCCGTCGATCACCGCCAGCTCCAACTCGGTGGGCGAATTCACGTAGAGGTTCAGCTGCACGTCCTGCTCGCGACCGTGGAAGGCCGCCAGGGTCTCGTCGAAGCGCGCCTGCGGCAGGGTCGTGACGTTGTCCGCCAGCCCCAGGTACAGCTCGCCCACCAGCTTGCCCGAGAGCGCCTGCGCCTGGTCGCGGAACAGGCCGATGGCATCGAACATCGCCTGGGACGCTTCGAGAATCCGCTGCCCTTTCGCGGTCAGGCGGAAGCCGCCCTTGCCGCGTTCGCACAGCCGATAGCCCAGGCGCTTCTCCAGGCTGCCGATGTGCATGCTGATGTTCGACTGGCTCATGTTCAGCTCGGCCTGCGCCGCGGTGAAGCCGCCGCACCTCACCACGGAGGCGAAGATGCGCAGCAGGCGCAGATCGAGGTCGGTGAAATTCCTGAGCATGGGCAGCGTCCGTCGCTGGGCGGGCGGCTAGTCTACTGCACGGGGCACGGCCAGTCCCGCTGGAGCGATCCGATGGAATCCCTGGCGCGCCCGCGAGTCCCTGCTCAGGTAGCCCCGATGGAGAGAAGCCATGCTGCTCGAAGGTTCCTGCCACTGCGGCGCCGTGCACTTCAGCCTGCACAGCGCCCATCCCTACCCTTACCAGCGCTGCTACTGTTCGATCTGCCGCAAGACCCAGGGCGGTGGTGGCTACGCGATCAACCTCGGCGGCGAGGCCGCCAGCCTCAGGGTGCGCGGGCGCAAGCACATCAGCATCTACCACGCGAAGCTCCGTGAGGAAGGTCAGCGCACGCGTACCAGTGGCGCCGAACGGCACTTCTGCAGCCTGTGCGGCAGCGGCCTGTGGCTGTACGACGCGCGATGGCCGGAGCTGATCCACCCCTTCGCCTCCGCCATCGACACCCCGCTGCCCGTGCCCCCCGAACACACCCACCTGCTGCTGCGCTCGAAGGCCAGTTGGGTCGAAGTGCAGGCCACGCCCCATGACCTGCAATTCGACGATTACCCGCAGGAGTCCATCGCCCAATGGCACCAACGGCTGGGCCTGGAAAAGTAAGGGTCACGCCCGCCAGAACGGCTTGGCGATCTCCGTCGCCACCTGGCGCCGCGTCAGGCCGATGTCCTCGATCAGGTGCGGATTGGCCCTGGCCATCACGGCAAGTTGCTGGCGAAGCCGGGCGCGGGCCTGCCAGAGCGCCAGCAGTTCGGGCACGGCCGACGGGCCGAAGTGCCCGGACGGAGCTTCCGACAGCAGCAGACGGGGAGTATCGTTCATGACAGCCTCCATGGACTCGGACCTCATGGGTCAAGCATGGAGAGCACCCGGCAAGCCGTCCTTAAGTGACGCCAAACACTTCCAAAAACTTGCAAAGGGGGCGGCATGCAGCAATCGCGTCTGGCTTTCGGCCCCTTCGTGCTCGATGGCACCCGTGGCACGCTCAAGCGCAACGACGTTCCCGTGGCCGTCGGATTCCGTGCGCTGAACCTGCTGAGCGCCCTGCTCCAGCGGCCGGGTGAAATCCTCGGCAAGGCCGAGCTGATGGACGCCGCCTGGCCGGGCCTGGTGGTCGAGGAAGGCAACCTCACGGTGCAGATCGCCCAGTTGCGCAAGGTGCTGGGCGAGGCCCCCGACGGCAGCTCCTGGATCACCACGGTGCCCCGCGTCGGCTACCGCTTCAGCGCAAGCGTGGAACCCCTGGCCGAGGCGTCGCGTGCTCCGCTGGCGTTGCCGGATGAGCCTTCGATTGCCGTGCTGCCCTTCGTCAACGGCAGCCCCGATGCCGAGCAGGACTATTTCGTCGACGGCCTGACCGAGGATCTGACCACCGAACTGTCGAGGGCTTCCGGCCTGTTCGTGATCGCTCGCACTTCGGCGTTCGCCTACAAGGGCAAGGCCATGGACGTGCGCGAGATCGCCCGCCAACTGGGCGTGCGCTACCTGCTCCAGGGCAGCGCGCGCCGCGCCGATGCCCGCGTGCGGATCAACGCCCAGCTGGTGGATGCGCTCAGTGGCGAGCAACTCTGGGCGGAACGCTTCGACCGCGAACTGGCGGCCGTCTTCGCCGTGCAGGACGAAGTCGCCGGGCACATCGTCCAGGCCCTGCTCGGCCATCTGCGCACGCCCCTGCCGCGCAATCGCCCGAGGAACATCGAGGCCTACGAACTGTGCGTGCGCGCCCGCCAGCTGATGGACGACTCACCGCTGGCCGCGCGCGAAGCACACCTGATGCTCAGCCGCGCCATCGCCCTCGATCCGCAGTACGCCGAGGCGCGCCGCTGGCTGGCGATGAATCACTGGATGGGCTGGATACACAGCGGCGGCCCCACCCAGGCTGAGCGCGGCGCGGCACTGCAGCGGGCGCGCGAGGCCGTGGCCATCGACCCCAATGACGCCGGCTGCCGCTGGAGCCTGGCCTACCTGCTGACGTACGAACGGCAGTACGCCGAAGCCGACCGGGAGTTCCAGCACGCCATCGAGCTCGACCCGAACGATGCGGACGCCTGGGCGGCGCTGTCCGACGTCACGGTACTGGCCGGGCGTATCGACGAAGGCCTGGAGCACATCCGCCGGGCCTTTCGCCTCAACCCCTTCCCCGCCGGCTGGTACTACCTGACCCTCGGCCAGGCACAGTACGCCGCGCGCGATTACCAGGGCGCCATCCAGACCCTGCGCCGCGACGAAACCTACCGCAGCAGCTCGCGGCGCTTCCTCGCCGCCAGCCTTGCGCAACTTGGCCGGTTGGACGAGGCCCGCGCGGAAACCGAATTCTTCCTGGTGGGCAATCCAAGCTTCACCATCCGCCACTGGGTAGAGACCGAACCCCTGCGTGACGCGGCAGTGCGCGAACATTTCGTCGAAGGCTTCCGCCTGGCCAGGCTACCGGAGTAGGCAGCCCATCACGCAATTGTCATCTGCGCCGTTCAGCATGGGCGCTCATGTATCGCCCGCCGAACTCCGGCGGTGCGCTCGTCGCCAGCGCCAGATGACGGACCATGACGGTAGACACGAGCACCTCCCGCAAGCAGTTCCTGATCCGTTCCGAGAACATGACCGCCGACGATTTCGGCGAGCTGTACACGCGGATGTTCGGCAGCCTCTATTCGGGGATGCCGCGGCCCGAAAAGCCCATCGCCATCGGCGGCGTCTATGGCCGCTACGAAGGCTTGAGCTTCCGCCGCCTGAGCTTTCGCGGCGACCTGCTGACCGAGATGCCGGACCTCGACGACGAGATCACCTTCATCTTTCCCAGCGCCGGGCGCGTGGTCTTCAACCAGTCCGACGAAACCATCGGTACACCGCGCGTCGGCCTCGCCATCGAGAAGGCCTCGGTGCGTTCGGTCGGTTTCATCGATGGCCACGCACACCACGGCCTGTCGGTGCGCCGCTCGCTGTTCGCGCGCCGGCTGGCAACGCTGCTGGGCCGGCCGATCAGCCACAAGGTGCGCTTCCAGCCGCGGGTCGACCTGCGCAACGAGGCCTTCCAGGGCATCAAGGCGATCGTCGCCATGGCCACCGGCAACGAGTTCGACCTGCTGATCAATTCCAGCGCGCTGATGCCGGCACGCCTGCAGGAAATGCTGGTGGATTCGGTGCTGGAAATCTGGCCGCACAACTACAGCAACGCGCTCAGGCGCCCTGCGCCGCAGATCGCGCCGCGCCACGTGAAACTGGCCATGGACTACATCCAGGAGCATCCGGACGCCCTGATCAGCGGCAGCGACCTGGCCGAGCTGACCAACGTCAGCCTGCGCGCCCTGCAGGAAGGCTTCCGCCGCTTCGTCGGCAGCTCCATCGTCGCCTACCAGCGCGAGGTGCGCCTGCAGCGCGCCTACGACGCGCTGCAGCAGGACGGTTCGCAATCGGTCAGCGAGATTTCCCTGGCCCTGGGCTTCAGCAACGTCGGGCGCTTCTGCCAGTACTTCCAGAGCGCCTACGGCATGAGCCCGGCAGACCTGCGCAAGGGCCTGCCGATTGGCGCCTGAGTTCACCCGTTCGTGGGGCGCATAACCCGGAACGGGTTATCCGCCGCAGTGGCGGATAACGCCCTACTCCTGACTGCAAAACGACCCGCCGCGAACTTCGCGACGGGCCGTAAGTGCAATGCGGGACCGATCAGAACTGGTAGCTGGCCTTCAGGCTGCCACTGGCGCCGTGGCTGCCGCTGCCGCCCAGTGCGCCGACTTCGGCGCCGACGCTGAAGTCGCCCTGGCTGGCGGTCAGGCTGAACGCGCCGCTGAACTGGTCACGGTTGTCGAAGGCGGCACGCTGGGAAATGTCCAGGCCCAGCAGGTGGCCTTCGCTATCGACCTTGTAGTCGCCCAGCGCGTGGTCGTAGCCGACCTCCAGGCCCGGCACCAGCTGCCAGCCACTGCCCAGGGCCACCGGGGCGAACGAGGCCTTGAGGTTGGCGTAGACGCTGCGGCGGTTCTCGCTGATATCGTTGACGCCCAGCGCCAGCCCACTGCCCTTTTCCTGGAAGCCATCCAGGTCCAGGTGGCTGTAGCGCAGACCGATGCTCGGCTCCAGGGTCACGGTGGACACCGCCGTGCGGTAGCCCAGCGCGACGCTGGCGCCGCTCAGGTTGCCGCTGGTGTCGCCCTTGGCTTTGCCCAGGCCGCCACCGATATCGCGCTTGCTGTCGTAGTCGAGCCAGCCATGGCTCAAGTCGGCGTCGACGAACAGGCCCTGATCCAGGCCATCGAGGGCGAGGCGCGCACCGCCACGGACAAAGGTCAGGTCGGTGTCGACATCACCGCCGCTCCCCCCGACGCGGCCCTTGCTGTAGCCGAAGCCCGCATTGCCACTGAGCTGCTCGGAAAAGCGCTGGGTGACGCCGACCATCAGGCCCTGGGTGTGTTCGTTGCTGCTTTCGGCGTTGGAGGTCGCGGAGTTGCCCTGATAGCCGGCCAGCGCCGTGGTCCACAGGCGGGTCTGCCCGGTCTTCAGGTCGACGCCGCTGGCGTAGGGCGCGGCAGCGCGGTCGATCAGCGCATCCTGGCGCAGCAGGTAGCTGGCTGCGTCGGCGTGCACCTGGCCGCCGACGGTGGACTCCACACCACCGAGCGTGCCGGCATCGATGGCCGACTGCAGGTAGTAGTTGTACGCGGTGTAGGCACCGGAGAGGCTGCTGTTCTGCAGTTGGGTCAGCAGCTGCGCGCCCGCGGCGGCGTTGCCCGAAAGGCCAAGAGTGCCCGGCAGGCTGTTGTAGTAGACCATCTTGCCGCGCAACACGTAGAGGGTTTCCTGGGACAGGCCGAGGCCCTCCTTGAGGTAGTTGTCCATGCTGCCGTACCGGGCGGTGACTTCGTCCAGGCCCGCCTGCAGGTAGCTGGCCTGCACGCCGATCAGCGGCGCGTAGATGGCCGCCATGCTGGCCGGAATCATCGCCAGGGTCGCCTTGATGCGGGCGGCAGTGTAGTCGTTGGTGGCCAGGTAGTTTTCCATGATGGTCTGGCTGTCCACCCCGGCGATGCTCAGCAGCACGGCGGCGGTCCAGCCGGTGCGGTCCTTGCCGGCGGTGCAGTGGAACAGCGCGGCACCGTCGGCGCCGGCCAGTTCGTTGAAGAGCACGGTGAACTGGCTGCGCATGCCGGCGTCGCTGACGAAGGCGCGGTTGGTTTCCTCCATCATGGCCACGGCCTGGGCCGCGCTGGTGAAGGAGATATTGGTAATGTTGGCGCCCGAGGTGGTGCTGCCGATGATGTCGATGTTCTGGTAAACCGCCCCGGCCGGCAGGGTGTCCGGCGTGGCAGCCGCCTCGACGGGCGTGCGCAGGTCGTAGACGTTGCCGATGCCCAGGCTGTTCAGCACCGCCAGGTCGGTGCCCCTGGGGGTCAGTGCGTTGGAGCGGTAGAACACGCCCGAGCGCATCACGCCGTCGTGGAGCGTGGTGTATGCGGTGGTGGTGCCGGCGATGTCGCGGAAGTTGTCGATGCCGGCCAGGCGCGGGGTATCCAGGCGGTTGGTCTCGGCCGCATTGGCGCAGGCGATGGACAGGCTGAGCAAGGACAGGGAAAGCAGAGCACGATGGAACACGGTGTAGCCTCTTTGAGCTTGGTTGGCGGGGCTACTATCGGGGGCCTTCGGGGCTCGAATGTGACAAGTCGGCGCCCATGAAAAATGGGCGCGCGTTTGGTCCGTGGGCTGCGTTTTCTGTCCGTGAGCGGCGCTTTTCTAGTCTTCGTGCCGGTCGGATGACTCGCGGTCGCGCTCATAACGGTGACGCATCGCGAAGTCCGGCAGCCAGGCTTCGCGGCGGCAGGTCCACAGCTCATAGGTGGGCTGGAACTGGTCCGGCGCATCCAGCGCGCCAAGGGCCACCTCGATCTCGCCGGGACTGCGGCCGAATACCGATGAACCGCAGCGTGGGCAGAAAACACGCCCGGCGTATTCCCGCGCTTCGCCGTCGATGCGCACGGCATCTTCGGGGAAGATCGCCGAGGCATTGAACAGCGCACCATGGTGCTTGCGGCAGTCCAGGCAATGACAGATGCCTACCCGGTAAGGTTGCTCGATGGCTTCGATACGCAGGTTGCCGCACAGGCAACCGCCAGTGATCTTGCCCATATTGCACCTCCTCATGGAACTGAGCGGGGTTTCCCCTCGCCTGACCTAGCTGCAGAGAAGGGTGTCGCCTGTTGACCTTTTCAGGCCGGTATACGGTCCTGCCAACCGACGCGCGGCAGTGCTCGAGGATGGTCGCCGCCGACCGATTTGGCCGTTTCGCGATATTCGTCGTCCGGATCGCGTGAGACAGCTTCCAGCAGCGCGCCTAGCATAGACCACCCAATTCGAAGAACCCGGCGCCCCGCCCGCGCGCCCTACCTTGCTGCCCCGGAGTCCCATGTCTACCACTGCTTCCCCCCTGGCCACGCCGACCGTGGCCAGCCAGGCCAGCCCGCTGGTGATGCGCGTGATCGGCGCCTGCGCCCTCGCCCACCTGACCAACGACCTGATCCAGGCCGTGCTGCCGTCGATCTATCCGGTGCTCAAGGCCAACTATGGCCTGAGCTTCACCCAGGTCGGCCTGATCACCCTGACCTTCCAGCTGACTGCCTCGCTGCTGCAACCCTGGGTCGGCTACCACACCGACCGCCACCCCAAGCCCTGGCTGGCGCCGCTGGGCAGCGTCTGCACGCTGATCGGCATCCTCATGCTGGCCTTCGTTGGCAGCTTCCACGCCATCCTGCTGGCGTCGGCGCTGGTGGGCATCGGCTCCTCGACCTTCCACCCGGAAACCTCGCGCATCGCGCGGCTGGCCTCCGGCGGGCGCTACGGGCTGGCGCAGTCCACCTTCCAGGTCGGCGGCAACGCCGGCAGCGCCTTCGGCCCCTTGCTGGCCGCAGCCATCATCATTCCGTACGGCCAGGGCCACGTGGCGTACTTCGGCTTGTTCGCGGTGTTCCTCGTCGGCGTGCTCTGGGGCCTGAGCCGCTGGTACCGCAACCACCTAAGTCTGTTCAAGCTAAAGGCCGGCGGCGTGGCTACCCATGGTCTGTCCAAGGGCCGGGTGAGCGCTTCGCTGGTGGTACTGGCGCTGCTGGTGTTCTCCAAGTACTTCTACATGGCCAGCTTCACCAGCTACTACACCTTCTACCTGATCGAGAAGTTCGACCTCTCGGTGGCCAGCTCGCAGCTCTACCTGTTCGGCTTCCTCGGCGCGGTGGCCGCCGGCACCTTCTTCGGCGGCCCAGTGGGCGACCGCATCGGCCGCAAGGCGGTGATCTGGTTCTCCATCCTCGGCGTCGCGCCCTTCACCCTGGCGCTGCCCTACGTCGACCTGTTCTGGACCAGCGTGCTGAGCCTGGTGATCGGCTTCATTCTCGCGTCGGCCTTCTCCGCCATCGTGGTCTACGCCCAGGAACTGGTACCGGGCAACGTCGGCATGATCGCCGGTGTGTTCTTCGGCCTGATGTTCGGCTTCGGTGGCATCGGCGCGGCGTTCCTCGGTCACCTGGCCGACATCCACGGCATCGAGTACGTCTACACGCTGTGCTCGTTCCTGCCGCTGATGGGCTGCATCACTATCCTGCTGCCATCCACCAAAAAAGCCTGAGGCACCAAGCCTGGCGAACCAGGTGCGCCGGCTGGATCAGCCCTTCCGGCGCTCCGGTTCGGTCGCGTGCACGAACACCGTGTAGGTGTCAGCCGGGTGCGCCACGCCGGCCTGGTCCAGCGCGCGGGCGATGGAGCCGCGGTGGTAGGTCGCGTGGTTGAGGATGTGGAAGAAGATCTCCTCGCAGGTCAGGCTGCCGCTACGGCCGTCGGTGAAGCGGAAGCGAATGACTTCGCGCCCCTGCTCCGGGGTCAGCGCGGCGAGCTGCTCGACGTACCACTGGCCGGAGGTCAGCAGGCGCTCGCGCAGCTCGTCGTAACCGGGTACCACCTGGGTATTGGTGGCCGGGTGCGCGTCCGCTTCGCCCTTCAGCCGTGCGCGGAACAGGTCCTCGACGATGGCCATGTGGTTGAGTTGCTGGAGCGCGAAGGCATGCTCCTCGGGGAAGCGCACGGCGTCGATCTGGGCGATGGCGTCCAGCGCCCGAAGGTCCGACCAGCACTTGTAGGCGAAGGCCTGGGTCAGCATCGCGATTCCTCGTCAGTGGCGAAGGCGGCACTGTAGCGCATCCGGGGCTTGGGTTGTGCCGGCCCAGCTGCCAGACTGGCGATAGCCCCAAGGACGATTCGCTGCCATGAAAACCCCCGATATAGAAGCCATCCGCGCCTTCCTGCTGGTCGCCGACCTGAAGAGCTTCACCCGCGCCGCGGAGGTCGCCGGCACCACCCAGGCGGCGATCAGCCTGAAGATCAAGCGCCTGGAAGAATCCCTCGGCCGCGCCCTGCTGGAGCGCACACCGCGCCGCGTCACCCTGTCCGCCCAGGGCTCGGTGTTCATTGCCAGCGCCCGCCGCCTGCTGCAGAGCTACGACGACACCTTGCGCTGCTTCGACGCGCCGCGCCGTACCCTGCGCATCGGCGTAAGCCATCACATCCTCGGGGCGGACCTGAGCCACTGGCTCCAGCGTCTGGCGCAAACCGATCCGGAGGTGATCGTGGCCTTCAGCCTGGGTACTTCGCGGCAGATGCTGGAGAGCTACGAGGAAGGCGCGCTGGATATCGCACTGATCCTGCGCCACGACAACCGCCGCCAGGACGGCGAGGTGATCGGCAGCGAACGCTTCGGCTGGATGGCCGCCGAGTCGTTCGAACTGGACGATGGCGCACCACTGCCACTGGCGATCCAGCCGGCGCCCTGCGGCATGCGCAGCATGGTCAGCAGCGCGCTGCAGGGGCAGAACCGCAACTGGCGCGAAGCCTTCGTCGGCTCGGGAATTCTGGCCATCGGTGCAGCGGTGTCGGCCGGTATCGGCATTGGCGCCATGGTCGAGCGCATGGCGCCGGCGGGCTGCGTCGATGTGCGCGAGCGCTTCGGCCTGCCTGAGTTGCCACCCCGCGACGTGGTGCTCTATTGCGCCCATCGCGACGCCCAGACACGCGCGCTGATCGGCGCACTGAGCCAGGCCATCACTGCCTGAGCCTCAGTGCAGGAGCACGCCCAGCCGCGCCAGGAACAGCGCCAGGGCGACGGTCAGCGAGCCGCAGAGGGCGACGGCAGCGAAGTGGATAAAGGCGAAGTCACGAGCTTGCAGCGGTTCCTGGTCCATGAACGGCACTTCCTGAATGACGGTTGGGAGCCGCCAGTATCGAAAGTGCCGCCCACGGCAAACAGCGCACGCCGGCTATTTCAGCGATAAGCGAAACGCCTCAGTAGCCCGCCTGGCGATCCACGGTGTGCAGCAATTCGCTGCCTTGCAGATCCCGCAGGATGTTCTTCGCCACCACCGCCGCGCCGCCTTCCACCTGCATGGTGCTGGCGATGTGCGGAGTGACCCACACCCGCGCGTGCGACCACAGCGGATGCCCTTCGGGCAGCGGCTCCTGCTGGAATACGTCGAGAATCGCCGCGCCGACCTGCCCCGCGTCCAGTGCCGCGACCAGGTCGGCCTCCACCACATGTTCGCCGCGGCCGACGTTGATCAGTCCGGCGCCCCTGGGCAGTTGCGCCAGCGTCTCGCGGTTGAGGATGCCGCGGGTGCTGTCGGTCAGCGGCAACAGGTTGACCAGGATGTCGCACTGGGAGAGGAAGCTCGCCAGCTCCCCGGGGCCGGTGTAGGTCTTCACGCCGTCCAGTTCGCGGGCTGAACGGTTCCAGCCCAGCAGCTGGAACTTCAGGTGACGCAGTTGGGCCAGGCATGCCTGGCCCAACTGGCCGAGGCCCATCACGCCGACCCGGCTGGTCGAGGCCGGGAGGATGCTCAGCGGCTCCCACACCTGCGCCGCCTGCGCGGCGCGGTAGGCCGGCATCTCGCGATGCAGCGCCAGCGCGGACATCACCACGAACTCGGCCATGATGTCCGCCAGGGACTCGTCGACCATACGCACCAGCGCCACCGATGGGGGAATCTTCGCCAGGTCGAACTGGTCCACCCCGGCGCCGGCCGCGAACAGCACGCGCAGGCTGGTGTAACGCTCGATATCGGCGACTGCCTTCCAGGTCAGCAGGTAGGTGA
Organism: Pseudomonas sp. AU12215; assembly: GCF_001675465.2. Classification (NCBI taxonomy): domain Bacteria; kingdom Pseudomonadati; phylum Pseudomonadota; class Gammaproteobacteria; order Pseudomonadales; family Pseudomonadaceae; genus Pseudomonas; species Pseudomonas sp. AU12215. Next base: position 60,274 of record NZ_MACM02000145.1, on the reverse strand, counting down.
CACGCGCCGGGTCGACCGCGTCGAAGCCCTCGACGAACTCCAGGTCCGGCACCTGGGCGGCCAGCAGGGCCCGCCATTTTTCCGCGTGTTCGGGTTCGGCGTTGTAAAGAAAGATCACGTCCTGTTCCTCACTCTTGTTCTCTGCACGTCCGGCCAGTTAACCAGCCGACCTGCGCGAGGAACACCATCGACAAGGCACTGCGGGCACGCAGACTGACTCGTCGGGCGCCTGCGTGACTTGGCGGAACGCACGCAACCGAAGCGCATTTCCTTCGACGGCGAATGGCCGAAGAACGAGGTGTGGCACTTGCTGAAATGGCTGGGCGAAACGAAGCCGCAGGCCAACGCCACCTCCACCAGCGACAGGTCCGAATGCTGCAGCAGGCGGCGGCTTTCCGTGATGCGCAGCTCCAGGTAATGGCGCACCGGCGAGTTGCCCAGCGGCTCCGTGAACAGGCGCTCCAGCTGGCGCTTGGAACGCCCTACGCACTCGGAAAGCTGATCCGTGCTCAGCGGCTCCTCGATGTTCGCGCTCATCAGGTTGAGCACGTCGCGCAGCGGCTGGGCCATCTTCTCGTGCAGTGCCGGGCGGGTGCGGCGGTCACGCGATTGCTCGAAGACGAGGATATCGACGATGTCCTCCACCAGCTCGCGCCCGTGCAGGTTGTGGATCCACTCCAGCATCAGGTTGAAGGCACCGGTCGGGCTGCCGCGGTGAGGCGATTGCGGTCGAGGATATAGCTCTCGGCGGTGAGCACGCTGTTGCGCGCAACCTCTGTCAACGAAGCGCGATTTTCCGGGTGCACAGCGCATTGGTGCCCATCCAGCAGGCCAGCCTTGCCGAGGAACCAGGCGCCATTCCACAGGCCAGCCAGAGCGATACCGCGCTCGTCGGCGAGCTGCAGCAGTCGGCTGAGGCCGGGCGTGTCCTTGAGCGGCGTGCGCAGGCCGCCGCAAACCAACAGCAGATCCATGTCCAGGTAACTGCCTTCCAGCCCCGCCGCCGGACAGATCACCATCTCCTTCACCGCCAGACGCATCAATCGGAGCGCGCATATCTGTTTCGGGCCGAAAGCGGCCCCTGGCAAGGAGCCGTTCCCCCACTGCGGACACCATCACCTCCACATCACCCACGGGATGAACGGTGCCTCCCATTGGGTAATCAAAACCGCACCCGAACCGAATCTCCACGGACCTCCGCCTGGCACGCCAAGGTCCAGCCCCGCCTGATCTCAGCATCGTTCAATACGTCGTTATTGCGCATGTGCACCGCGCCGTCCTCGACTCTGCAACGGCATGCTCCGCACAGGCCAGTACGACATCCACTGGGCGGATGGAGGCCTGCGCGCTCCAGGCTTTCCAACAATACTTCACCCGCATGACCGTCGGCCTGGAGAGACTGCCCATTCAGTTCGACCTGGATGCCATGTGTCACCTCACCCGCTGGTGGGAGCACCTGGCAGTGGCCACTGAAGCTCTCGCTGTGGATTCGATGAGGCGGAGCCCCGAGTTCCTGGAGGCATTCGGTGGCCAGGTCCATGAAGTCGGCGCCGCCACAGATGAATACTTCTTCATCCGACCATGGAGCCAGGAGCTGCAACAGTTCCTGCCTTCCTGCCCGGCCGCGCTCGTCGGTGTAGCGGTTCTGCAAGGTAAATCGCCCTGTGTACTGGTTCTGCAGGGCTAACAGTGGGGCAGCAAAAATGGTGGAGGCCGGAGACTGATTCAGGTAGACCAGTCGAACACGGCCACTCCCATTTTTCAGCAGGTCACGCAGTATCGAATACACCGGGGTAATGCCGCTGCCTGCCGCTATCAGCAGGACACTCCCTGCTCTGCTGGGGCAAACGAAACCGCCCATGGGCGCCTTCGCCCGAAAAGTCATGCCCACCCTCTGTCCGTCCAGGAGCCAGTTGGAAGCCCGGCCACCTGGAACCCGCTTCACAGTGATCCGCAGGCAATCGTCCAGCCCTGGTGTGCTGGATAGCGAGTAGCACCGCCACAATGGCAGCTCGTCACAGGGCACCTGGATCTGAAGGTACTGGCCCGGTCGATAGCCCGGCAGCGATCGGCCTGCACTGGCTGGGACCAGTTCGAAGGAGCGGCTATCTGCGGTTTCAACCTGGACAGCCCGAACCCGTAGCGCGATCTGATCACTGGGCGCCTTCGTCGTGCGGCGTGCCGTGAGCATCGTCCAAGCAGGCTTGCGGGCAAATAGCAGGAGGAAGCCCAAGTGGGCAACGACCAGCCCTAACGTCAGGTTGGCAAGAAGCTCATGGCTTTCTGCTGGGTCGCCGGGAAGTTTTTCAGCATCCAGAACACTTAGCCTCCAGGCGTCCGAAAGCTCCAGCGCTGCGCTCGAATTGATGAAGTCCACATTATCGATCATCAGCCAACCCAACGCCGCGCACGCCGCCAGCATAGCCAGCAGGGCCGCAGTCAGGCCCTTCCCTATGCGGAGTTTCGCAGTTGCAGTGATACGTCGAGAGACGAGCAGCCGGGGAAAACCATTTGCCGAGCCAAGCGCTGCCAGCAGACGGACACACAGCAGGGCGATAAGCCCATAGCCCAACCACACATGCAAAGTCTCAGCACGTTCGCCGCTGAGGTACGCCCCCACGAAAAACGCCGCAAGCGACCAGTGATAGAGACGAAACCGGTTGTACGCGTTCATGTCATGCCCCCTTTCTAAACCTTGAAGGGTTGTAGGCGGGCATCCTTAACTATCGATGAACCGCTCTAGCACGGTATTTCAGCTTGAATTAAGAAAAAGACCATAGATTTTGTATGGAAAATTCAGGGGGAGTACCCATGCGCCAGTCCACATTGATCACCAGCATCTTCTGTTCGTTTTTTTCCGCTCTGGCTCTGGCCGCCGATCCGGCTGCATTGCTCGACAGTTACGCCGCCCAGGCACGCCAGCAGGAGCCGAATTTCACCGGCTTTTCCGGCGAACGCGGCAAGGCTCTCTACTTCCGCGAAGAACTTCGCGACGGCAAGAACATGAGTTGCACCACTTGCCACGGACAGGACCCGCTACAACCGGGAAAAACGCTGACTTTCCGCAAGATCGAGCCATTGGCGCCGAGTGTTACACCCGCTCGCTTCACCGATGCGAAGAAGGTGGAAAAGTGGTTCCGGCGAAACTGCAACGACGTATTCGGACGTGAATGCAGTGCCCAAGAAAAGGGCGATTTCGTTTCCTGGATCAGCAACCTGAAATAGCCGGAGCGACGCGCATGAACAGAAAGGGACTGCTACTGATGTTCGTTGCCACGCTGAATGTGGCTGGCTGCAATGCTGAAGACCACGGAGGGAACAAGCACGGAGGGTATAAGCGGCCCAAACAGCTGGCTGTTTCTGCAGCCGCTCCACAGCCTTGGCGCGAAGAGTGTTCGGCCTGCCATCTGGCCTATTCGCCCGGGTTACTGCCGCCGGACGCCTGGAGGGTTCAGATGAGTGACCTGAGCAACCACTACGGCAGCGATGCGAGCCTTGATCCAGACACGGAGAAAGTCATTCTCGACTTCCTCCTCCAGGCTTCAATGGCCAACCGGCTTCCGGTGGAAGGCGGAAGTCCAGGCAACCCACCACGCATCACGGAAACGCGGTGGTTCCTGAAAAAGCACGACGACATCAGCGCTTCGACCTTCAAGCGCCCTAACATCGGTAGCGCGGCGAATTGTTCCGCCTGTCATCGTGACGCCGAGAAAGGGGACTTCGATGAGGATCGGGTGAAGATTCCAAAAGCGCAGGCCCAGAGCGCCGAAGTTGCCAATCTCATACAGCAGAAGCTGCAGCCTGCGGACCATTACGCGCCTCTCGCGGCTACTGCCAAAGGTTCTGGAGCCAGCAATAGCTGCAGGGTCACTAGCCTCACCTCCAATATCCATTGCGACACTTCGCCGGGTACCCCTGGTGAGCCCGCAACCCTGATTGTCTGGACGCAGGCCGCCGACGGAACATGGACCTGCTCCTTCAGTGGTTCGAGCAATACGGGACTCGTTCCTAGGAACTGCATGATTCTGGAGTCCCGCCAAGAGAACCCGATGCCTCCGGTAATAGAAAAATCGACGCGCTAGTGCCCGCCTGCAACTCGGAAAGAGCTCTGCAATACAAGCCTAAGCGGCGCAGAGGGCCAGTAGGCTGACTGAGCAAATTGTCAGTAATGCAGAAGTCCGCTCCTGAGCAAAAGCTGCCCGTGAGAAGCGGACGCCTGCGGTCAGGCCGCGGCCCGATTGCTCGATTCAGCTCGGCACGGACGCTTCTTCTGCCCGGCTCCGGTGTTCCATGGCCACGGTCGTAACAGCCGTGAAAACGGCGAATGTGTCAGCGCACAACGATCTCCCCGTTGAGGGGCTGCACCTTGAGTGACAGCGGAGCGCTGTGCCGGTCCGTGTGTCCATCGCAAACCGAACTACGCTCCTCCAGTCGACACTCCTGGAGAGATCACGATGATCCGTACCCTGCTGACCGCGTCCCTGTTGGTGACTTTGAGCGCTCCGGCCCAGGCGGGGATAGCCGCCTTCCCTTCCTCCTTTCATACCCAGGAGATCCCCGTAGAGGGTGCGACCATCCATGTGCGCGTCGGCGGAAGCGGGCCGGCGGTCGTACTGCTGCACGGGTTCGGCGACACCGGCGACATGTGGGCGCCGCTGGCCACGGACCTGGCCAAGGACCACACCGTCGTCGTGCCGGACCTTCGTGGCATGGGCTTGTCGTCGATTCCGGCCAGCGGCTACGAGAAGAAGACCCAGGCCGCAGATGTGCGGGCGGTGCTGGCGTCACTGGGCATCGAGCACTCGGTGGTCATCGGCCATGACATCGGCACCATGGTGGCCTATGCCTATGCGGCGCGTTATCCGCAGCGAACCGAGCGCCTGGTGGTGATGGACGCTCCCGTCCCCGGCATCGCGCCGTGGAATGAGATCGTCCGCTCGCCGATGCTCTGGCACTTCGACTTCGGCGGCCCCGATATGGAACGGCTGGTGGCAGGGCGCGAGCGCATTTACCTGGACCGTTTCTGGAACGAGTTCGCCGGCGATCCGCACAAGGTGGACGAAGCGACCCGCCAGCACTATGCCAAGCTCTACGCCCGTCCCGGCGCGATGCATGCCGCCTTTGCCCAGTTCCGCAGCATTCGCCAGGACGCGGTGGACAACGAGGCGTCGAACAAGACGCGGCTGACGATGCCGGTGCTCGCCGTCGGCGGTGAAAAATCCTTCGGTGCCAACGAGGCCATCGTCATGCGCAATGCCGCCGACAACGTCACCGAAGTGGTGGTGCCGGGCGCCGGGCACTGGCTGATGGAAGAGGCGCCAGCCCCGACGATCCAGGCCATTCGCCAATTCATTTCGCCTTGAGATCCACGCCATGAAGGGCCCGGCATCAAGCGCCTGATGCCGGACGTTTCAGCGGCCCCAAGCCTTCCCCATCAGCGCATGGCCAACAAAGAAAGTTCGCTGCCGCTCGTCACAGAAATCCGATAGGAAGGTTGACCCTCCCCTACTGCGCCACTAGATTCCTACCCTTCTTTCGCCGGGGTGCGCTGTGCCCCGGCGAACACAACGGCAAAGGAATGTCCGCTCATGTTCAAGCCCCTCAGGCCCTGGCTGCCTGCCCTGCTGCTTTGCAGCCCGCTCGCCGCGCAAGCGGAAGGTCCCTCTGGCGATTTCTGGCTGATTCACCAGCAGGGCAGCCTCTACAAGAACGAAATCTTCGTCATTGATGGCGACCCCGCCAACATCTACGACCGCAAGAACGGCGTGCGCTCGCTGGGCGTCTATCAGTTCTACGAGGAAGGCGCCAAGCCGACCTTTACCGCTTATGACGTCGAGGTCGACTGCGCGAAGAATCGCGTGCGCCTCAACGGCGCGCAGAACTACGACAAATTCTACAACGACATCCGCCCGAAGAAGGTCTCTAAGGAATGGCAGAAGAAGCCTGAGGCGTGGATCGCCCAGAGCCGCGACTTCCTCTGCAAGCCGGATGCCCACGTCGAGCAGAAGATGTACCCGCTGGGCAAGATGCCCATGACGCAGCTGGTCTCGGCCGCCCCAGGCCTGTTCCAACTGCAGAACCGTGAGCACGCCAAGAACCTGATCCTGCAGATGGTCGACAAGGGCTTCGAGCAGATGCCGGTCAAGAACGCACCGGCCAAGGAGGGTGTGCAATGAAAGGTCTACTGGCACTCGGGATGATCGCCATCCTGCTCGGCGGCTGCTCCGCCATTCCCACCCTGCCCGAAGCGCAGGCCCGCAGCTACTGGAAGGGCCGCCCGGCCGGCGATGCCATCGACCACTTCGGTGCACCCAGCGATATTGGCCTTGCGCCGGAGAACGACTGGGTCGTGCTGATCTACCGCCGCGATACTTCCTACGTCTCGCGTGAAGCGCTCGGCACCTACACCGGCCCGCAGAACGGCCAACTGGTGCATACCGAGTACTGGGGCGACGTGGTCCACTCCGCCAGTTGTGAAATCCGTGTCGCCATCAATCGCGCCCGGCAGGTGGACTACCTGCTGACCCGCGGCAATTGCGGCGGCATCGCGCTGAGGCCGGAAGCCTGAGCCCAGGCTTCCTCATCAAGGAGGAGACGAAACCATGCCAAGCATGAACTACCTGGCGAAAGCGGCATTTCCGTTGCTCGGTCTCTTGACCATCAGCTCGCAGGCTTCTGCCGAAGAGGTCAAGGTGACGGAGTTGCTGCGCAGCGGCTATGAAGTGAAGGCGGCCTACGTGGCGCCGGGGCGAGTCACCCAGATCCACTTCCTGATCCTGCAGAAAGGCACGTCGGTCTACCAGTGCGGCAGCTATGAAAGCAGCGCGCCGATGCAGCGCTACTACGACTATTCCAACACCTACTCCTGCTCGCAGATCGGGGACTGGGTGCCCAAGAACTGAACGGCTTTCACCCTCAGCCTGTGCTCCTGCGAAGGTCGGCATCCTCGATGCCGGCCGGCCCCCGCGCTCCAACCGTCACACGGATGTTTCTGCGATGAAATTGCACCTGTTGCCCGCCAGCCTGTTGCTGGCCTGCGCCGTCTCCCACGCCGCCGAGCAGGCGCCTGTTCCCAAGCCCCTGGAAGAACAGGTCGGCCGCCTGGTCGAGCTGTACAAGGACAGCTTCGCCACTGGCTACCCCGAGGCCACCCGGGTGCAGACCCTGAAGGCCGGCAACGGCAGCGAGCTGACCCTGGCGGTATTCACCGTCGAAGGCTTCGACATGGGTAACAACTACAACCAGTACCTCGCGGTCTTTGCCTCCACCCCGAACGAGGAAGGCCAGGAGCACTACAGCCTGCTGGATGCCATGCAGATCGGCGGCGGTGGCTGGCGCTCGATCGAGGCACTCAATGCCAGGCTGGTCAGCGACCCCACAGGCCAGCGCACGCTGATCGATATCCCGGTGATGGAAAACACCGACGACGATTCGCCGAACTTCCCCAGCCGCGCCGGCGTGATCCACCTGTCCCTGGAAGGCTCGCAGACGCCTCGGCTGGTGGAACAGCACTGACACCGCCGCAAGGTCGTACCAGGCCTGATACCAAGTCGATAACAAGCCACGCTAAATTTCGCTGTGCTGCGGCCGCCACTGTCGGATAACCATCCTCAGCGGAAGCCTCGCCATGACCACCATCAGCGCCGTCAGCGCCACCAACGTTCGCTATTCCACTGCCTCGACTTCCTCCGCCTCGACCGTTGCGGCGAGCGGCGAAGACAGCACCACCACTGACACCACCAGCACCGGCCAGACTTCGGCAAGTGCTTCTGCACAAGGCGCGGGCGGAGCGGCAGGTGCCGGTGGCGCCGCGGCAAGCAGCGGCTCGGACAGCAGCTCCGACACCACCCTGGAAAAACTCAAGCAAGCCATGGAGCAGGCGCAGAAGGAACTGGAAGAAGCCGAGCAGGAGCTTGCCAAGGCCAGCCAGGGCGGCGGCCGGACCGAGGAAGAACAGCAGGCCCAGCAGATCGCCGCCCAGGCTGCACAGGCGCGCGTGTCGTCCGCCTCGGCGGCGGTGGCGGCGGCTACCGCCGCCTATTCGCAAGCGCTGACCGAGTCCGGCAGCGGCACCAGCGGCACGTCGGTGAATACCACGGCCTGAGGCCGGCAAACCAACGGGCTGGCGCGCTCGCGCAGCCCGGTCAGGCTCAGCGGGTCCAGAGCGGGTCGGTGGTGAAGGCGATGGTCAGCCAGCGGTTCGGGCCCTCGCCGCCGATGGCCGCGCCGATCTCGTCACGCAGTCGGTCCCACTCGTCGAGGGTCTGCGCCGGCCAGCCCGGCGGGACGATGAAGTACAGCTCGATCTGCTGTGCCCGCCCGACCTTGGCGACATAGGCCTGGTACGCCAGGAAGCCGTGCTGCGCGACGATCTGCGCGGCCACCTCGTCGACGTGCTGCTTCAGCTCCGGCGGGGTGACCAGCAGGATGTCCTTGAGCGCCTGGCGAATGGTCAGGAACGGAATCGGCAGGATCACCAGGCAGATCAGCGCCAGCACCGCCGGGTCGACATACGGGCCGATCTGCGCGTAGCCGCTCACGGTCGCCAGGTCGCCGACCAGGAAGGCGATCAGCAAGGCCAGGGAAATGCTGCCGGACATCACCCAGGACTTGGCATCGAGGGCCACGAAGTCCGAGCCGATGCGCCGGTTGGCGCGGAACTGCACCGCCGCCAGGGCGAAGCAGACCAGGGTGGCGACCGCCGCATAAAGAATGGCGAAGCCGAACTCCAGCGCATGGCCGCCGCTGAGCAGCCTGCCGATGGCGTTGATCAGCGCATACAGCGTCACGCCGGAGAGCAGCGTGCCGTTGAGTGCCAGCACCATCGGCTCCAGGTGCCAGAAGCCCATGTTGAAGCGTTCGGCCAGGCGCCGGCTGGCGTCGCCCTCGGTGGTGTGGCGGCGGATCAGTGTCGCCACCATCAGCGCCAGGCCGCTCATGCTGGCATCGGCCAGCGAGTAGACACCATCGAAGACGATGGAAAAGGATCCCGAAAGCAGGCCGACGACAATACCGAAACCGGCCAACAGCACGGTCACGATGATGGAAAGCCGCAGGATGCCCTGTTCTGTTTTCATTGCTGGCGTGCTCCTCGCGCCTCGATGGTTGCGTCGCCGGAAGCCGGCCTGGCCGGCCCTGGCGGTTTCGCTGGGGGGCGCGACTATACGCCAGGGGCCTGGCCACGGCCATTGGCGCCCCGGCAATGTGTCCATGCAAGGTCGCAAGGGGTCGGCACCACCAGCCCCTCCGGTACCGCCATTTCCTCCAGAGCAGCAGCCCCGACCTAGGGCGGCGTTGCCCCCTCATTCATCAGGTAGGTCACCAATTGCCGGGCGTGGGAGGACAGGGCATCCCAGTCGGCAACGCAAAGGCGCAACTCACGGGTAGCCCAGGGATCCGCGAGGGCCACCAGCGTCGTCGGCAATTCCTGCGCCAGCCGCGTCGCGGCAGCCTCCGGCAACATGGCCACGCCCACTCGCTGGGCGACCAGCTGGGCGATGGCATCGAAGCTCGGCGCGCGCACGCGTACCTTGAGCGGCAGCGCATTGCGTACCGCCATCGCCTCGACGAAGCGTTGCATGGCGCGCTCGGCCGGCAGGCAGACGAAGGGAAAGCTCAACGCGTCGCGCAGGCTGGGCAGGTGCTGGCTGGCCAGCGGGTGGTCCCGCGGCACCAGCAGCACCAGCTTGTCATTGCGGAACGGCAGCGACAGCAGGTCCGCGGTGGGCAGGTTGCCGTCATACACGCCGATATCGATCGAGCCGTCCCGCACCGCGAGCAACACGTCCTTGCTGTTCTGCTCGATCAGTTGCAGGTCCACCTCCGGATAATCCGCCAGGAAGGGCCCCAGCGCAGTGGGCAGGAAGGTGCTGTTGGCGACGGTGGACGCCGCCAGGCGCAAGGTGATGCGCCGTTCACCGCCCAGTTCCTGCAGAGTGTCCTTGAGCTGCCGCGCCTCCTTCAGCACGCGCTGGCTGGCCTCCAGCACCAGGCGACCGGTCGGCGTCAACGTCATGCCGTCGCTGTGCCGGGCGAACAGGGCAAGCCCGCAGCGCTCTTCGAACTGGCGCAGGCGGTTGCTCGCCGCCGAGACCGCCACGGGCACCGAGGCCGCTGCCTTGCTCAGGCTGCCGGTGCTGGCGATGGCGGCAATCAGGCGCAGATCGGCAAGATCGAAATGCACTTTGCGTTCTCCATGGATGAAAGCAATCTTCGCCAATCCAGCATTCTAGCGGCCCAGCCTTCTCCATAGAATAATGCCTTTCCCCTGCCCTGCGTTCCCGCCGACATGAACAATCTGACTTCCCTGTACCAGCGCAGCCTGCACAATGGCGTGTTCTTCGCCGTGCTGTCCGCCACCGGCTTCAGCCTCAAGGCGGTTTTCGTCAAGCTCTCCTATGCGGCCGCGCCCGTGGATGCGATCACGGTGCTGGCCATCCGCATGGGCCTGGCGCTGCCGCTGTTCCTCTGGCTGCTGTGGTTCAGCCGGGGGCCGCAACAGGCGCGGCTCTCGCTGCCCGACGGTGTACGCATCCTGCTGCTCGGGCTGGTCGGCTATTACCTGTCGAGCCTGTTCGACTTCTACGGCCTGGAATACATCAGCGCAGGCCTGGAGCGGCTGATCCTGTTCACCTACCCGACGCTGGTCCTGCTGCTGCAGATGGCAATGACCCGCGAACGCCCGAGCTCACGCACCCTCGCAGCCATGGCCCTGTGCTACCTCGGCCTGGGCATAGCGCTGGTGCACGACATCAAGGTGGAGGGCAGCGGCGGGCAGATCCTGCTGGGCGCCATCTGGGTCTTCGCCAGCGCCGTGACCTACGCGGTGTACTACATCGGCACCGCCGCGGTGATCCAGCGTGTCGGCTCGATGCGCCTGGCCGCGCTGGCCGGCATCGCCTCGTCGGTGATGGTGCTGGGGCACTACGCGGTGACCGGCGACGCGCAGCAGTTGGCAACCCTGCCAGGCTCGGTGTGGCTCTACGGCGCCCTGATGGCACTGATCTCCACCGTGCTGCCGATCTACTGGATGGCGCTGGCCATCCAGCGCATGGGTGCCACCCACGCGGCGGCGTTCGGCAACCTGGGGCCGGTCCTCACCGTGTTCGCCTCCTGGGCGCTGCTGGGCGAGGCGATCTCGATCTACCAACTGGTCGGCCTGGCACTGGTGTTGTTCGGGGTATCGCGGTTGTCCGGAGCCAAGGCACCCACTCAGGTGGCGCCGAAGCAGCCGGCTGAGGAATGCAGTAACGCCGGTTGAGTTCGATCCTGGAAGAGCGTCTATGAACTCAGACGCGGCCAATCCTCATGTTGATCGGCCATCTGACCGCAAGCCGCGCGGCAGGGTCGCCCCAGCGCTCGGCCAGGTCGGCGGCGAAGTGCTGCAGCAGGTCTTCGCGCCCGGCTTCCCGGGCGCTGCGCACTGCCGACCAGGTGGAGACGTAGCCGAGGAACTCGTGGAGGGTCCATTCCAGGCGGATGGCGATCTCCGGCCCCGGAAACTCGGCGAAGGGGAAATCAAGGGTCGCGTAGCCGCTGTCCACCAGCTTGCGCTCGGCGGGCCAGTAGGGGCCGATCTCCTGCCAGTAGAAAGTCTCGAAGCGCTTGCCCGGATCGCCGTCCAGGTGCAGCACGCCGTAGCTGATCAGCGCCAGGACCGCGTCGGGCTCGGCGATTCGCCGGACCTCGGCGTAGAACTTGGGCAGGTCGAACCAGTGCGCGGCCTGTGCCGCCGTGATCAGGCTGGCGCTGCGGTCGGCCAGCGGGAGTTCTTCGGCCTGGGCGCAGGCGTAGCTCAGGTTCGCGCGGGGCGCGGCATGGGCAATCTGCTCCGCGCTGGGATCGAAGCCGACAACCGAACTGAAATGCTCGGCCAATTGCCGGGTCAGCTGGCCGCTACCGCAACCCACGTCGACTGCCAGCGCCCGGTCGGGAGCCAGCGAGGCCAGGCAGGAGGCAAGCTCCGCCGGGTACTCGGGGCGGAAGCGCGCGTAGGCCTGGCCGCCCTGGTCGAACCAGTTTCGCAGGTCGGTTGACGTGTCATTCATGGCTGGCGGCTCCTCTCTTGAAAACTGGCTTGCCGCGACTGTAAAGGGCAAACGGGCCAGCACACCAGAGCCACACAGGCCGCAGCAGGACGCACGCCCTGCCCGGCCCATGGCATGGTCAGACCTGTGCCATGCCGCCATCGACGAACAGTTCGATGCCGTTGATGAAGCTGGCCGACTCCGAAGCCAGGAAGGCCACTGCCTTGCCAATTTCGCGAGGTTCGCCCAGCCGGCCCAGCGGTACCTGGCTGGCCAGCGCATCGAACAGGCCCTGGCGCGCTTCCTCGGGCACCAGGTCGCCGAGGCCGGGAGTGCGGACCGGGCCGGGGCTGACGACATTGACGCGAATGCCCCGGTCCTTCAGATCCAGCGCCCAGGAGCGGGCGAAGTTGCGCACGGCGGCCTTGCTCGCACTGTACACGCTGAAGTTGGCAGTGCCCTGGATCGAGGTGGTGGACGAGGTGAGGATCACCGACGCGCCATCGACCAGCAGCGGCAATGCCTTCTGCACGGTGAACAGCACGCCGCGCACGTTGGTGCCGAAGATTCGGTCGAAGTGTTCCTCGGTGATCGCGCCCAGCGGGAGCATGTCGCCGCCGCCGGCGTTGGCAAAGAGGATATCCAGTCGGCCGGCAGCTTTCGCGATCTGTGCGTACACCGCATCGAGATCGGCGAGCACCGAGGCGTCGGCACGAATGGCCGTGGCGGCCGGGCCGATGGCTTCGACGGCAGCGTCCAGTTCGGCCTGGCGGCGGCCGGTGATGAAGACGCGGGCGCCTTGCGCGGCGAGTTCCTGTGCGGCGCCGAGGCCGATGCCGGTGCTGCCGCCGGTGACCAGTGCAACTTTACCAGTGAGGGACTTGTTCATGATGAGCTCCTGAGCTTTGCGAGTTGAGGGTTCTGCCTCCTGGCCGGCATCTGGCGCGGCTTTGCGGTGAGGCATGGCGCTACTCTAGGGCCCGGCCATTGATGGAAAAAGCGCATACAATGGAATGACTATCCATGCCCATGGATAATCAGGCGATCCCCTCAGAGGAGTTCCCATGGACCAGCTCCAGGCCATCCGTGCCTTCGCCCGCGTGGTGGAAGCCGGCAACTTCACCCGCGCCGCCGACTCGCTGGACATGCCCAACGCCACCCTGAGCAAGCTGGTTCAGGAGCTGGAGGCGCACCTGGGCGTCCGCCTGCTGCAACGCACCACAAGACGCGTCATGGTGACGCCCGAAGGCCAGGACTACTACGCCAAGGCCAGCCGCGTATTGCGTGACCTGGAAGACATCGACTCGTCCTTCAACATTGCCCGCAGCAAGCCACGCGGCCATCTGCGCATTGATGTCGGCGGCTCGACCGCGCGGGACGTACTGATACCGCTGCTGCCGGACTTCCTGGCGCGCTACCCGGACATACGCATCGATCTGGGCGTGTCCGACCGCTCGGTGGACCTGATCGGCGACAACGTCGACTGCGTAATCCGCGGCGGCGCGCTGGACGCCTCGTCGCTGGTGGCGCGCGGCATCGGCCAGGCGACCATGGTTACTTGCGCCTCGCCCGAATACCTGCGCCACAACGGCATCCCCGCCTACCCCGAGGAACTGCGCAACGGCCACCGGCTGGTCAGCTACCTGTCCCCGCAGAATGGTCGCGCGGTGCCCTTCCGCTTCGAGCGCGATGGCGAACGCAGCGAGCTGAAAATCGAGTACCGCATCGGCGTCAATGAAAGCAACGCGCACCTGGCTGCCTGCGTCGCCGGCCTGGGCATCATCCAGACCTTCTCCTACGCCGCCGGCGCCGCCCTGCGCGACGGCACGCTGGTGGAAATCCTCGATGAATGGCGCCCACCGCCCTACCCCTTCCACGTCGTCTACCCGCAGAATCGCTACGTCACCCACCGTTTGCGAGTGTTCATCGACTGGCTGGTGGAGTGCTTCCCGGCGCGGGTTGCCGGTTGAGCGCTCAGGGCGCCCTGTCTGCCAGCGCTTCGAGCAGGTCGGCCGAGGGCACGAAGAACAGGCTGCCCGTCACCGCCTTGCTGTAGTCCAGCAGGCGATCGTAGTTGCCGGCCGGGCGGCCGATGAACATGTTCTCCAGCATTTCCTCCACCGGCGCCGGCGAGCGGGCGTAACCAATGAAGTAGGTGCCGAACTCCCCTGCCCCGGGCCTGCCGAACGGCATGTTGTCGCGCAGGATCTTCACTTCCTGGCCGTCCTTCTCCAGGGTGGTCAGCGAACTGTGCGAGCAGCTCGGTTTCACGTCGTCGCCCAGTTCGATATCGGCCAGCTTGGTGCGGCCGATGATGCGCTCCTGGGTTTCAGTGGGAAGCTGGTTCCAGCCGGCCATGTCATGCAGGTACTTCTGCACCAGGACGTAGCTGCCGCCGGCGAACGCCGCGTCTTCCTCGCCGATCAGGGTGAAGTGCGGAATCTCGCGCCCTTCCGGGTTCTCGGTGCCATCGACGAAACCGATGATGCTGCGCATGTCGAAATAGCGAAAACCCTGGACTTCATCGACCACCGTGATCGCATCGCCCAGGCGCGCGACCAGTTGCGACGCCAATTCGAAACAGAGGTCCATCTGCTCGGCGCGGATGTGCAGCAACAGATCGCCCGGCGTGGAGACGGCGACTCGCTCGCCTGTGCCGATCTGGCGGAAGGCATGCAGGGACGCCGGACGCGGGGTGCCGAACAGTGCATCCCAGGCCGCCGAACCAAAGCCCACCACGCAGGACAGGTTGCCCGCCGGCACGCGCTTGCTGACCGAGCGCACCAGCGCCGCCACGTCCTCGCAGAGGGCTCGAACCGGGCTCCAGTCCTTACCTGGCGTCAACGTCGCAACGAGGAAGATCGCGCTGCGGGTGATCGGGCTGTCGACTGTCTGGGGTACGGGGGATTCGTTGAGCATGGTTTCCATTCGCCGCCATCAGGGTTGGGAAGATGGGGTTATCAAAGCAGGTCGCCTACCTCGCTGACAATGCGGGCGGCGCATGACGAAGGGCCGGTCTTTCGAGCCCTCCCTTCGGGACAGCGGATGCTCCGCTGCGGCTTAGCGCATCGCCGCCAGCTTGATGCCGAAACCGAGCAGGCACGCCCCCGCCAGCCGCTCCAGCAGATTGGCGACACGCGGATTCGCGCGCATGCGCTCGGCCAGCCGATGGGTCAGCAGCACGGCTACCAGCCCATAGAGGAAGGTCACTACCGCAACCGTCACTGCCATGAAGGCGAAGGTCACCAGCCCCTGATGCTTCACCGGGTCGATGAACAACGGCAGGAAGGCCATGTAGAACACGATGGCCTTCGGGTTGAGCAAGGTGATCAGCGTGGTCTGGCGCAGGTAGTGACCGTTGTCCATGCGGCTCTGCCGCGAAGCGGCCCCGGGCTTGCTCATCAGCATGCGCAGGCCCAGCCAGGCCAGGTAGCCCGCCCCCAGCCACTGTACCGCCTGGAAGGCCGATGGGTAGGCGGCAAGCAGCGTCGCCACGCCCGCCACCGCCATCCACAGCAGCACCTGGTCGCCCAGGATCACCCCGCAGGTGGCCGCCAACCCTGCCCTCACGCCGCCCTTGCCAGTCGCTGTGATCAAGGCGAAGTTGCCGGGACCGGGAATGGCCAGGAGCACCACGAAGGCGATCAGGAAGGCGCCGTAATCGGTCACTCCGAACATCGGGAAGGCTCCTGGCAGGTCAGGACTGGGTTGAACGCCGAGTTTATCACCCGTTCCCACGGGTTGGTCCTCTCTATCTCCGGTACGCAACGATCTGACAGCGATCGTGTGCGGGGCTGCTCTGGTTCGGGGATGCCGAGTTTGCACATGCGCCGGGGCGCGCGACCGATTCGGGTCCGATGCCAGCCTCCGCGCTGACCGCCGCAGAGCCTTCGGTCGGCGGCCCAATCTTCTGCTCAGGTAATCTGAACGCATTCCCGGCAGAACCCTCTATCGCAGCAGCACACCCACGCAGGAAGAGATCGCATGGACAAGCTCGGAAGCCCACCCTCCGCTCCCCCCGGCTATGTGCTCATTCTCGATGACGATTCGAACCTGGCCAGGATGCTCGGCTTGGCCATGGAGGATCACGGCATCGAGGCCGTGGTCCTGGGCAATGCCGACGACGGGCTCGCCTGGATCAACGGCAACCCCGGGCAACTGGCATTGCTGCTGACCGATATCTCCATGCCCGGCAGCATCGATGGCGCCGAACTGGCGCGGCAGGTCGCCCGACGGTTTCCCGCCATTCCGATCATCATCATGTCCGGTGGCGCATGGAGCGACGACTATCCCGCCTGCCACTTCCTGGACAAGCCATTCGACCTTCCGACGCTGACCGGCCTCATCGACGAAGCGCTGGGAACACGCCATTGAATCGGCAGCGGCCAGCGCAGCGCACCGGGCAGCAGAAACAAAAAAGC
This sequence comes from Pseudomonas sp. AU12215, assembly GCF_001675465.2. Lineage (NCBI taxonomy): Bacteria > Pseudomonadati > Pseudomonadota > Gammaproteobacteria > Pseudomonadales > Pseudomonadaceae > Pseudomonas > Pseudomonas sp. AU12215. Next base: position 43,827 of record NZ_MACM02000145.1, on the reverse strand, counting down.
CCCGCATCAGCGGGGCTTTTTCAGCGAACGACCGGTCAGATCACTTGCACTTGCTCGGCCTGCGGGCCTTTGGCGCCGGCAGTGACGTTGAAGGTCACGACCTGGCCTTCGTCGAGCGACTTATAGCCGGTGCCTTCGATGGCACGGAAGTGGACGAAGACGTCCGCGCCGCTTTCCGGGGTGATGAAGCCGAAGCCCTTCTCGGCGTTGAACCATTTAACGGTACCGGTTTGGCGAGTTGCCATGATGAATCTCCAATCAAAAGGAAATCAGGCCATGCGACATGCCTGGCGTGACTGTATGCGAAGTGAAGAGGGGGCCGCAGAGATGGAGAATCAAGAAGACAAAACATCGGACGGTGCCGCTAAACCGAGCAGGCAGAGGCCCAGCATACAGATCTGGCAGGGAATAAGTAGCGATTTCGCATGAAAATGCTTAAATCGGCCGGGCGGTCGGTATTCATCGGTCGAGGTGGGTATAGTGTCCGCTAGCCGCCAGCCAGGTGGCTCATCACCTCAGGTGACCGAATGTCCGAGTCAGAGACGAAAAGCAAACGATCGGAGCTGGATAAGAAAATTTCAGCATTTCTTTCAAAAGGCGGCGAGATCCAGGAAATCCCTGCGGGCAAGCATGGCCGGACCGAGCCCTACAAGCGCGCCGAATTCACCCTCGCCAAGCCCAGGAAGCCCGACGCCTGATTGACCCGCGGGCAGCACAGAAAAGGCCGTATCCCTCGATACGGCCTTGTCATTTGTGCGCCAGGTTCGGGCTGGCCCGCCACCTTGGGACTAGGCCGCCGGCCTGATCGAGAACAACCCCGCGAGCAGGATCAGCAGTGCACCGGTGATCGTCCAGGCGCTCGGCACCTCGCCGAAGACGATGAGCCCGATCAGCGTGGCGAAGGCCAGCAGCGAGTAGTTGAACGGCTGCAGCGTCGAGGCCTGGGCGTACTTCAGCGCCTGGATCAGCAGCAACTGCGCGACAACCCCGGAGACGGCGACGATCGACATCAGCATGGCTTCGTGAGGCGTTGGCGTGACCCAGGCCGGCAGGCCAACCGCGCTTACCGACAGCGCGCCGGCAACCGCCATGTACAGCGTGGTGGTGGCGAAGGAATCGGTCTGGCTGATGCGCCGCGAGAGGATGTTGAAGAAGGCAAAGGTCAGCGCCGCCGCCAGCGGAATCAGCGCCGCGGGCTCGAACACGCCCATGCCGGGACGCAGGATCAGCAGCGTGCCGCCGAACCCGACAGCCGCCGCCAGCCATTGCCGGCCGACCAGCCGCTCGCCGAGCAGCAACCGCGCCAGGCCCAGCGTCATCAGTGGGAAGACCGCATAGAGCGCGTGGGTCTCGGCCAAACCGAGGTAGCGCAGGGCCAGGCCGAACAGCGCGATCTCGCCCACCCCCAGCAACGCGCGCACCACCTGCTGCCAGGGGCTGGCGCTGCGGGCAGCCTGGCGCACGCCGCCCTGCGAACGGCAGACGATGAGCGCGAACAGTACGAAAACCCAGTAACGCACCATCACCAGCTCGCTCACCGGCAGGTGGCGGACGAGCACCTTGGTGATGCCGTCCTGACAGGCAAAGATGAGCATCGACAGCAGGCACAGGCCGATACCCAGGCGCGGGTTGCTGGTAGCGGCCAGCGCAGTGGCCGTGGTCTTGCTGGTCATGGGGGAAGGCTCGCAGGCGGTGGCGCCTCGCTGCGGGCGCCTCCAGCGCTTGTGCCGGAGCGGCCGGGGCGCGGTCAAGCCAGGCGGCGCTGGCAAGCACGCCGATGTCGCCCGCAGGCCACCGGCACTTCAATCCCGCGCGGCTTCCCTCTACAGTCTGGCGACCCGCTCAAGGCGACAACGGTGATCCATGGACAGGTTTCAGGAAATGACAGTGCTGCTGGCCGTTGCCGAAGCCGGCAGCCTTGCCGCCGGCGCCCGGCAACTGGGCCTTTCGCCGCCCAGCGTGACCCGCGCCATCGCCGCGCTGGAGCAGCGCCTGGGCACCCTGCTGCTGGCCCGCAGTACGCGCAGCGTGCGGCTGACCGAGGCCGGCCAGCGCTATGTCGAGGACTGCCGGCGCATCCTGCAGGAACTGGAGGATGCCGAGGAGCTGGCCTCCGGCAGCGCCTTGCGCCCGCGCGGCAACCTCACGGTGACCGCCCCGGTACTGTTCGGCGAGCTGTACCTGATCCCGCTGATCGCCAGCTACCTGGAGGCCCATGCCGAGGTGACGGTCAACGCACTGCTGGTGGACCGCGTGGTGAACATGCTCGACGAGGGCATCGATGTCGCCGTGCGCATTGGCCAGTTGCCCGAGGGCAGCCTGACGGCGCTCAAGGTCGGTGAAATCCGCCCGGTGATCTGTGCCGCCCCCTCGTTCCTCGACCGCTACGGTCGTCCGCAGCACCCCAATGAATTGCTCGATGCGCCGGTGGTGATGGCCGCCACCAGCGTGCTGCTCACCGACTGGCAGTTCATCACCCCGGAGGGCCCGCTGACCCTGCGCCCGCCGTCGCGCTTCGTGGTCAGTTCGAACAACGCGGCTCTCCATGCCGCGCGCCTGGGCGGCGGCTTCACCCGCGTTCTGTCGTACCAGGCGGCCGAAGCCGCCGCGCGCGGCGAGCTGGAAATCGTTCTGGCCGACTTTTCCACGGCGCCGCTGCCGATCCACCTGCTCTACCAGGATGGCGCCCGGCTACCGGCGAAGGTGCGCAGCTTCGTCAGTCACTGCGCCGAGCGCCTGCGCGCCGACCCCTACCTGCAAGCTGCCAAGCCGTGAACCGCTTCCGGGAAATGCAGGCATTCGACGCCGTGGCGCGCTCCGGTAGCCTTGCCGCGGGCGCGCGGCGGCTGCAGCTGTCCCCCGCCACGGTGATGCGCCTGGTAGCCGGATTGGAATCGCGTCTGCACTGCGAGCTGCTGCTGCGTGGTCCGCGCGGAGCCGAACTGAGCCCCAGCGGCGAGGCCTTCGCCGCCAGTTGCAGGCAGATTCTGCAAGGTATCGAGGAGGCTGAAGGCTCGCTCAGCGGACTGCAGGCGCACCCGGCCGGGCAGTTGAACCTTTGCCTGCCGCTGCTGATGGCCGACCGGATTTTCGCGCCCATCGCCCTGGACTACCTGGCCGCCTTTCCCGAGGTGCGGCTGCTCAGCCGACACCGCGAAGACCTGCCGCGCCTGTTGGAAGATGGCATCGACGTCGCTCTGGTCATTGGCGCCCTGCCCGACTCTTCCGGCTTCGCCCTGCCGGTGGGCACGGTGCGGCCGGTGATCTGCGCATCGCCCGAGTACCTGGCCCGCCATGGCGTACCGCAAGCACCGGAGGACCTCAAGGCGCATCGCATCATCGTTGCCGGCGGCCAGGGTGCGGTCAGCGAGTGGCGCTTCCGCCACCAGGACGCCCCGCGTTCGGTGCGCCTGACCCCGCGCCTGGCGTGCAGCACCACCCATGCGGCAATCCGCGCCGCCGGACTGGGCCTCGGACTGACCCGCTGCATGAGCCACGAGGCCCATGCCGACCTCAGCGATGGGCGCCTGCAGGTGGTCTTGCAGGACTATGCAGCGCCAGGGTTGCCGGTGCAGCTGATCTACCGCGAAGGCCGTCGTGCCGCGGCGCGCGTGCGCACCTTCCTCGATTTCGTGGTGCCGCGTTTGCGTGCGCATCCCGCGTTGCGCGGGTGAGGCACGCCGTATCCAGAAGCGCCCCATCCCTCTTCTGAGCTCAGGGCAGTTCGCGAGCAAGCTCGCTCCTGCGCAGCTTCTCTGTAAGAGCGAGCTTGTTGGCGCTCCCCGCTGCAGGCTTGGGAACGGCTGCGCCCGCTGGCAACCCTGCGCCCCATTCTTCCGCATTCTGAAACGCTGGATTGCCCGTACTGGGGATTCTGCGCGCCGGCCATCGAGCGCAGCATTCACCCATCAGCTCGAGCAACCCACCATGGACCGACTCGCGCTGCCTACCCACTCAAGCCAACGGAGTCACCGTCATGTCCCACACCATCAAGCTCTTCCGCCACCCGCTGTCCGGCCACGCGCACCGCGCCGAGCTGATGCTCTCGCTGCTGCAACTGCCCGCCGAACTGATCGACGTCGACCTCGCCAAGGGCGCACACAAGCACCCGGACTTCCTCGCCCTGAACAGCTTCGGCCAGGTGCCGGTGATCGATGACGAAGGCGTGATCGTCGCCGACTCCAACGCCATTCTGGTCTACCTGGCGAAGAAATACGGCAACGGCCGCTGGCTGCCGGAAGACCCGCAAGGCGCCGCCCGCGTGCAGCGCTGGTTGTCGGTGGCCGCCGGGCAGGTCGCCTTCGGTCCCGCTGCGGCACGGCTGATCACCGTGTTCGGTGCAAAATTCAACGCCGAGGAAGTCGCTACCCGCGCCCATGCCCTGTTCCAGGTGATGGAGGGCGAGCTGGCGAAGAAGCCTTTCCTGGCCGGCAACGAAGCGACCATCGCCGACGTCGCCAATTACTCCTACATTTCCCATGCACCGGAGGGCAACGTCTCCCTGCAGGAGTACCCGAGCCTGCGCGCCTGGCTGGCTCGCGTGGAAGCCCTGCCCGGCTTCGTGCCGATGCAGCGCACCGCCATCGGCCTGCAAGCCTGATGCAACCCCCGCCGCCGGGCGACCCGGCGGCGCCTACTGCGAGGTGCTCGTCATGTTCCAGTTGCCCAAACACCGTAGCTCCCCGTGGCACGCCGGCGAGAAGGCGATCCAGGAACGCGTCGGCGTGGCCGACCGCATGGAGGTCCATGGCCAGAAGGTCATCCGCGACTACATGCCCGACCAGCACCGCGAGTTCTACCACCAGTTGCCCTTCATCATCGTCGGCGCCGTGGATCAGCAGGGCCGGCCCTGGGCGACCCTGCTCGAAGGCGCGGAAGGTTTCATAACCTCCCCCGACCCGAAAAGCCTGCTGCTGGACAGCGTGGCCGACCATCAGGACCCCGCCGCCAGCGGCCTGCAAGCCGGTAGCGCCGTCGGCCTGCTGGGCATCGAGCTGCACACCCGGCGGCGCAACCGCATGAATGGCGTCCTCCGCGAAGCCGAGGGTGGACTGCTGACCGTGGCCGTGGAGCACTCTTTCGGCAACTGCCCGCAGTACATCCAGAAACGCGAGTGGAGCCGCGACGAGCAGCGCTACAACCAGCGTGCCCCGCGCGAGGACTTCGCCGCGCTGAACGAGGAATTGGCGGCAATCATCCGCGACGCCGACACCTTCTTCGTCGCCAGTTACGTGCAGCACGAGGATGGCGAGCGCTCGGTGGACGTCTCCCACCGTGGTGGGCGTCCCGGCTTCGTCAAGGTCGACGGCAATCGCCTGGTCATCCCCGATTATGCCGGCAACCTGCACTTCAACACCCTGGGCAACCTGCAGGCCAATCCGCAAGCAGGGCTGCTGTTCGTAGACTTCGCCAGCGGCGACGTACTGCAAGTCCATGGCTGCACTGAGATTCTTTTCGACAGCCCGTTGCTCGCCGCCTTCGAAGGCGCCGAACGCCTGTGGACCCTGGATGTGCAGCACGCTGTCCTGCGCCGCAGCGCCCTGGCGCTGCGCTGGAGCTTGCGCGAATACTCGCCCACCAGCCTGATGACCGGCACCTGGGCCGAGGCCGACGCCAAACTGCAGGAACGCGAGCAGCGCCAGCAATGGCAGGACTGGCAGGTGCTGCGCGTGGAGCAGGAGAGCGAGGACATCCGCTCCTTCTACCTGCAACCGCCGGCCGGCACCGCCGTGAGTTTCGCGCCAGGCCAGCATCTGCCCGTACGCCTGGCAATCGGCGAGCAGGCACTGATTCGCACCTACAGCCTGTCCAGCGCGCCGTCGGACGGCGAGCTGCGCATCAGCGTGAAGGCCCAGGGCCCGGCGTCCCGCCACCTGCACGAACAACTGCAGGTGGGCGATAGCCTGCAGGTCCGCGCGCCCATGGGCAGTTTCACGCTGAAAAACGACACCGCGCGGCCGGTCGTGCTGATCGGCGCGGGCGTGGGCATCACCCCACTGCTGTCGATGCTGCGCGAATCGGTGGCCGCGTCGACCCGGAGCATTCATCTGTTCCAGTCCGCGCGCAGCCTGCGCCAATTGCCGTTCCAGCATGAAATCACCGAGCTCCGCCAACGCGCCCAGCAGTTGCAGGTCCATCGCGCGCTCAGTCGTCCTGAGCCAGAAGCACTGCCCGGACGCGATTTCGAGCAGACCGGCCGGCTGGACATCGCGGCGATCAAGGCCCGGCTGCCACTGGACGATTACGACTTCTATGTCTGCGGCCCCGGCGAATTCACCCAGGCGATCTACGACGGCCTGCGCGGACTGAATATTGCCGACGCACGCATCCACGCCGAAACCTTCGGCCCATCGACGCTCAAGCGCCAGGGCGACGGTCTGGCGCCGGCGCTGGTGCAGCCGCCCACCGCTACCGAGCCAGTGCCCGTGTACTTCGCCGGCTCGGCCAAGGAAGCACGCTGGAAACCCGAGAGCGGCACGCTGCTGGAGCTGGCCGAAGCTCGCGGTTTGTCACCCGACTTCAGCTGCCGCGGCGGCTCCTGCGGCACCTGCCGGACCAAGGTCGTCAGCGGCCTGGTGCACTACCCCAACCCGCCGGCGGAGCTGCCCGAAGCCGGCAGCGTACTGATCTGCTGCGCCATCCCGGCGCAGGACGAGAGCGGCGTGCAACCGCTGGTGCTGGACCTTTAGGGAGGGATTCGACCATGAACGCACGGCATGCATACGACAGCGCAAGCCAACGCTTCCCGCGCTGGGACGAAGAGTTCGTCGAAGCACCGGCCCCGGTGCTCTGCGGTCCGAATGAAGCCGAGGTTGGCTTCCTCCTGCCGCAATTGATCTCGACGCCGGGTTGCCCTTCACGCTCGCGCACCGTGGAGATCGGCGCAGCACTGGTGCGCTGGTTCAAGCGCGCCTTGTAGGCGCCATTCACAAACCTGTCCCCTGCCCCATTGCTTCGCGCTCGGCTCAGCCCTCTCCCACTGGGGGAGGGCTGGGGTGAGGGAAAGGCCCAGGCACGGATTGGGTCGGTACAACGCCGTTGCGCCACGGCTGCGACCCAATCACGACGAAGCACGGGAAGCCATGGATCACTCGTCCTCCCGCGCCGGAATCCACCACTCCTCGCCGCGCACCGTGCGGATGTATTCCGGCCAGCGGAAGCGGTGCGGGACCTTGAAGTCCTTCGGCAGCAACGGCGCCTGCCACTGCTCGCCACCGATGCCGCCGCCGGTACGCTGGTTGAACTCGCGGGTCGCCTCGGCCAGCAGATCGGCATCGGTGAACAGCTCGATCAGTGTGCTGCCGATGGTCTTCGACGCCACGTCGATCATCGGGTCGATGGTCTCGCGGATGCCGCCCAGGGCGTTGGATACCCAGTCCGGATAGGTGAAGCCCACGGGTGCGCTGAGCATCGGCCGGGCCACGTAGAGGCGCACGGTCGGGCAGTGCCAGGTGTATTCGGGGTAATCGTCGGAGGTCAGGTACTTCTGCCACGCCGGCATCTGCAGGCGCATCTGCCGCTCGCATTCCTGCGGCTCGATCAGCGCCTGGGTGGCCGGCAGGAAGGGCTCGTCCATGGGGTCGAGGCCGAGGTTCGCCTGGATTTCCCGCGCCACGGCGATGGCCTTTTCGCCCCAGGTCGGCGCGCCGATGGCGGCGAGGTTGTCGTAGCAAGCCTGCGCCAGTGCGTGGTTGGCCAACCCGCCACGGGATTTGCAGACCCAGGTCTTCTTCCATTGGCAGCCGGTGGCCATGGCCGCGGCGGCGGCGTTGTTGTCCATCACCGTGGAGATGGTCTCGGCCTGCTCGATGGAGTCGCAACGCAGCAGGTACTGGATCTGCGAGATGTGCGGCGGCAGGTTGTCGGCGGTGGCCTGGCCGGCGGTGAGGATGGCCTCGTTGAAGCTCCACAGCCCGGTAAACGGCAGCGTCGAGCGGCGCAGGCTTTCGTTCAGCGTGTAGAAGTGCACCAGCGCATCGTTGGCGCCCGGCGCGCGAGCCGCGAGGTGGTTCTGCGGGATCGGGCTGTAGCGGTCGGCGGCAATCCAGTTCTGCGGGTCTTCGCAGGTGAAGGTGTAGATGTACGAGTAAGCGATGCCGCAGTGCGTGTCCCAGGTGGTGGTGTTGTTCAGCGGCAGCATGTAGGTGGGGTGGAAGCTGACGGCGGCGTCGAGGTCGTCGTAGTAGCCCTTGGCGGCGTGCACGGGCTTGGAGGCGCGCAGCTTTTCCGCCGGCTCGCCGAAGAACCTGATGGTGCCGGCGATGCCGAATTCCAGCATCGCCGCCTTGGCCGCCAGCACGCCGCCCAGGGCGCTGATGCCCAGCGCGGAATGCGGGTCGGTATGGCCGGGCGCGTATTTCGACAGGCCCTCGCGCGGCATCGGCTTGGTCGCCGCCGCCTGGCAGTTGCCCGGCACCGCGTCGTATTCGGCATAGGTGGCGAGGATGGGCCCTTCGCCGTTGCTGAAGGTGGCGACGAAGGCGGTGGGCATGCCGCCACTGCCCTCTTCCACCGTGAAGCCTTCGCGGCGCAGCAATTCCACGTACCAGGCGCAGGACTTGTACTCGCGGAAGGCCGGCTCGGCGAAATGCCAGATCACCTGGTGCCAGTCGGACAGCTGCTGGCGGTGCTCGTCGATCCACTGCTGGACGTAGGCCTTGAATTTCGACATGGCGGCTTCCTCATCGTTGCCTGTTGTTGTTGTCGTGTGGCCTAGTATTGGTGAAGCGGAATTTGCAACAAGCGCAGGATTTCGCCACCCCATGTCGGGATAGTTTCACCAGTCGAGAATTGGACCGCCCATGCACTTTCCTTCGATGACCGCCCTGCGCGCGCTGGATGCCGTGGCCCGGCTGGGCAGCGTGTCCGCCGCCGCCACGGAGCTGAACCTCACCCGCAGCGCGGTCAGCCACCGCATCGCCACGCTGGAGGAACGCCTGGGCTTCGCCCTGACCGAGCGCACCGGGCGCGGCATCCGCCTGACCTATCGGGGCGAGAGGTATGCGCGCGACGTGCAGCGCATCCTCGCGGAGGTGCAGCTGGCCGGCAGCAGCTTCGACGAGCAGCAGGTCAGCGGGCCGCTGTGCGTGAGTTGCAACCCCGGCTTCGCCACCTACTGGCTATGCCAGCACCTGGGGGATTTCCTCGCGCAATACCCGCAGGTGCAGTTGCACGTGGTGACGCCGCGCGTGCCGCAGGACACCAGCGCCAGCGATGCCGACCTGTTCATCGCCTACGGCAGCGGCGACTGGCCGAACCAGACCGTGGAGCAACTGGTCGCCCTGCACTTCTTCCCGGTGTGCAGCCCGCGCCTGATCCACTCGCGCGGCGGCCTCACGCAGCCGGCGGACCTGGCCCACTACACGCTGCTGCACATGAACGATTTCGCCGATTGGCGCCTGTGGCTGGGCGCCGTGGGCGCGAGTGCCATCGACCACCGCTCCGGCGTGCTGTTCGCCGACGCGCCCTGCACCATCGCCGCCTGCATTGCAGCCCAGGGCGTGGCCATCGGCGACAACCTGCTCAGTGGCGATGCCCTGGCGCGCGGCCTGCTGGTGCGCCCGTTCGACATCACCATCCAGTCCAGCCGCGGCTATTTCCTGGTGACCGACCCGGTGAAGGCCGAGCGCCCGGTGGTGAAGGCCTTCAGCCAATGGCTCAAGGCCCGTGTCGCCGCCACCACGCAGAACGCCAGCGACCTCAGCCGCCCGCCGCTGGCGATTCCCGAAGAAGCGCGCTGAGCGTCAGGCGATGCGGCGCAGCCCTTTGCGCGCCTTGCCGGAGCGGGTGTAGCGGAACAGGTCCTTGGGATCGTTGTCCTCGTCCTCGCTCCACGGCACCAGGTCGATGCGCTCGCCGAGGTCCAGGCGGCTGGCCTGTTCGTTCACGTAGCGCAGTGCCGAGTAGTCTTCGAGCGCGAAGCCGACCGAGTCGAAGATGGTCACCTGCTCGGCGCTGTCACGCCCGCCGACCTGGCCGGCCAGTACCCGCCACAGATCGGTTACCGGGAAGTCCGCCGGCATCTGCTGGATCTCGCCCTCGACGCGCGATTGCGGCTCGTACTCGACGAACACCTTGCCGGCGCGCAGGACGTCGGCATGCAGCTCGGTCTTGCCCGGGCAGTCACCACCCACGCCATTGATGTGCATGCCCGGCTCGATCATTTCCGGGGTGAGGATGGTCGCGTAGGCCTTGTCGGCGGTCACCGTGGTGACGATGTCGGCGCCGCGCACCGCTTCGGCGGTGGAACCGGCGCGGATGATCTTCAGGTTGGGGAATTCCGAGAGGTTGCGGATCAGTTTTTCAGTGGCCTGCGGATCGATGTCGTAGACGGCGATTTCCTCGATGCACAGGTGGTGGTGGAAGGCGAGCGCCTGGAACTCGCTCTGCGCGCCGTTGCCGATCAGCGCCATGCGTCGCGAGTCCGGACGCGCCAGGGCGCGGGCAGCCATCAGCGAGGTAGCGCAGGTGCGCAGCGCGGTGGCCACGGTGAGTTCGGAGAGCAGCACCGGATAGCCTGTCTCGACATCGGCCAGCACGCCGAAGGCCATGACGGTGAACAGCCCGCGCTGGGTGTTCTGCGGGTGGCCGTTGACGTACTTGAAGGCATAGCGGGCGGTGTCGGACACCGGCATCAGTTCGATGACACCGATCTCGGAATGGTTGGCGACGCGGGCGGATTTGTCGAAGGACTCCCAGCGCACGAAGTCCTGAGCGATGGTGTCGGCGAGTTCGCCGATGAAGCGGGCGACACCGATCTGCTGGACCAGTTGGGACATCGTGGGGACGTCGACGAAGCGGGTCATGGTGGGACCTCCGATTGTTGTGATTGGCGTCTTCTGATTGGACTGCAGCCCGCCTCCGCCGTGTCTCGAACAGCGGGCACAACAAGGTCGCAGAGGCCCTGGAACAGGTCTGCACGTCAGAGAGGGGCAAGACGATTTTCCCACTCGCCGTGGTGAAATCCCGGCTGTAATACGGGCCCGCGCCGGCCGATCCGGCTGTATTGGCGAGCGGCAACAGCCGATTCGGCTGTGCTTATAGCAGCCCTCGACAGGCCGATATTGCAGGCGGGAAACCCAAGGAACTGGCGCCGCCGAATGGGGCGTCGAAAGGCTAGCTGGCGGATTCCTTGATGGTCGTCAGCTCGGGATGGGCAACCAGCTTGTCGATGTGCAGGCTCTCGTCGTTCAGCCAGGTTTCGGTCAGCGCGCGGTAGTGCTCCATGTCCCGGCAGCGCATGCGCACGCTGTAGTCGAAGGTCCCGCTGATCAGCTGGCAGTGCAGCACTTCCGGGCAAGCGATGACGCGGGCCTCGAAGGCCTTCTGGGCGCTGCGGCCGCTCTGGTTCGAGAGTGCGACCAGTACCAGCAGCGAGAGCCCGGCGGAAATCTTCTGCTCGTCGATGACCGCGCCGTAGCCACGGATGATGCCGTGTCGTTCCAGCTTGCGGACGCGCTCCTGGCAGGGGCGCGGGGTGAGGTGCACGAGGGCGGACAGCTTGCCGTAGGTGATGCGGCCCTGGTGACGGAGGATGCGGATGATCTCCTCGTCGATGCGGTCCAGGGTGAAGGGGCTGTCCTGATCTTTCCTGCTCATGATGCTTCGCGATGATTCGTCAGTCGTGCCGGCTTCCCTGCCCCGGCGAAAGCAGTCGGTGGAAACACTGTCCGCCACCGACCCGGATCTTTATGGGGCACGCCCCGCCGTCTGTCAAAGTGCGCCGTGCCGTCTGCGACAGCACGGCGCACCCGGTCAGATTTCCCGCGCCAGCTCGCTGCCGTTGCCACGTCGGCTGAGCACCGCGAGGTACACCAGGCCGATGGCGATCCAGCCCACCCCCAGCTCCTGCGCTTCACGGCTCATGCTGAACAGCACGTAGGCGATGATCACCAGCCCCACCAGCGGGAACACCAGGTGGCGCAGCACCCGGCCGCTCTTCTGGCGGATGAAGTAGTGGTTGATCACCGCGATGTGCAGCAGGCAGAAGCCGGTCAGCGCGCCGAAGTTGACCAGCGAGGTGAGCACGTCCGGCGAGTCGAGGAAGTAGATGCCGATGCCCAGCGACAACACACCCACCAGGTACAGGCTGATGTGCGGGGTCTGGTACTTCGGATGCACCTTGGCCAGCACGCGCGGCAGCTTGCCGTCGCGGGCCATGGAGTACAGCAGACGGGAAACCGCAGCCTGCGAAGTGATGGAGACGGTCACGCCCCAGGCCAGCGCAGTGGCCACTGCGGTCAGCGTGGACAGCCAACTACCGCCGGCCGCTTCGGCGATCTCGTAGAAGGCGGTGTCCGCCGACTTGAAGGTCATGCCGGCGGCAAGGTCGGTGGCCAGCCAGGTCTGTACGATGAAGATGGCGCCCATGACGAACAGCGCGATCAGCGAGGCGCGGCCGATCTGCTTGGCCGGGTCGCCCTTGACCTCTTCGGCGAGAGTGGAAATCGCGTCGAAACCGAGGAACGACAGCACCGCGATGGACACCGCCTTCATCACCAGGCCGAGGTTGAAATGCTCCGGTTGCAGCAGCGGCTCAAGCGTCAGCCGGCCATTGCCCATGCCACCCTGCAGCGCCTGGTAGCCAACGACCAGGAAGATCGCCAGGACCACCAGTTCGGCGATCAGGAACAGCAGGTTGAAGCGCGCCGCCAGAGTGATGCCGCGCAGGTTGATGAGCGTGGCGGATACCAGGAATATCAGCATGAACACCAGCTTGGGAATCGCCGGGAACAGGTGGTTCAGCGCCAGCGCGCTGAACACGTAGAGCAACGGCGGGATCAGCAGGTAGTCCAGCAGCAGGACCCAGCCGGCGATGAAGCCGACGTTGGGGTGGATGCCGCGCTGGGCGTAGGAGTACACCGAGCCGGCGATAGGAAACGCGCGGGACATCGCGCCATAGCTCAGCGCGGTGAAGAGCATCGCCACCATGCCCACCAGGTAGGCCATCGGCACCATGCCGTGGGCGTCCGCGTGGACCCAGCCGTAAACGCCGAAGGGCGCGATCGGGATCATGAAGATCATCCCGTAGATCACCAGGTCGCCGAGCGTCAGGCTGCGGCGGAGTTGTTGCTTGTATCCGAACTGTTCGATAGCCACGGGGCACTTCCTCTGGGAACGGCAGCTTTTAGGGTTCGGCGCTCATGCGCTGAATTGTTGTTGTTTTCAGAACCTGCCCGGCCAGTCGAACGGGGCCGGCCGGGTTGGGGTCCTCAGAGCCTGCTTACGACCTCGCGAGCTAGAGCCGTAGTAGGCGAAAAGCGCCCGAAGAGCGGAGTTTACGAGCCGTAAATGAGCATCTGAGGGCGCTTTTCAACGCCCTGCGGCCGACGCGCAGCAGGTCGTAAACAGGCTCTCAGAGCCAGGGAGCCAGGCGTACTGCCCAGGCTTCCACCCCTTGCGGGGTCCGCAGTCCGTCATTGCGGATTTCGATCAGCACGGCATCCACGCCACGCTCGTCGCCATGTACCGGGACGGTCATGTCCTCCAGCGGGTCGATCACATAGGGTTGGTTGGCGCCGATCTCTTCGCCGCTCGCCCGCAGCCCCGCCACCATGCGCCGGGCATAGGCTTCGGCCTTGGCGTAGAGCACCCCGGCGACCCACGGGCGAGGCTCGCCGCGATAGCTCGGGGTGAAGCTGTGCACGCCCACCAGACGAGTCGGCCGGCCAGCGGCCAGGCGCTCGTCGAGCAGCGCGGTCAGTTGCTGGTGGAACGGCTCGAACAGGCGCGCCACCCTCTCCTGCCGGGCCGCTGCGCTCAGGTTGCAGTTGCCGGGAATCGGGTAGATCTCGCTGTGCTCGGGAATCGCATCCGGAGCGGACAGCGGCCGGTTGAGGTCGATCAGCAGGCGCGAGTAGTTGGCCACCAGCAGCGTGGCGTCCAGGCGCGCTGACAGCTCGCGGGCCAGGTCCAGCGCGCCGATGTCCCAGGCGATGTGCTCGGCGGCCGCCGTGTCGTCCAGGCCCAGTTGCGCCAGCTCCTCGGGGATGTAGCGGCTGGCGTGTTCGCAGACCAGCAGCACCGGGCTCTTGCCCTGCGGGTTGACGATCTCGAACGGCGGACGCCGGTAAAGGCCGGATTCAGTAGAACTTTGCATAGGATTCACAGAGTTGTTCTTCGCTGAGTTCGCGGGTCAGGGCCAGTTCCTGGCGCTTCATGGCGACATAGGTCTGCAGCAGGGCCGGCGGCAGCTGGGCGCAGAGTTCGCTATCGGCCAGCAGTAGGCGCTGGGCCTCCTCCAGCGAACCGGGCAGGGACTTGATGCCCAGCTCCTCGCGCTGCGCATCGCTGAGGCTGTGCGGGTCGACATCGGTGACCGCCGACAGCGGCAGTTCCTGCTGCAGGCCCAGGCGCCCGGCGATCAGCACCGCGGCCATGGCCAGGTGCGGGCTGGCGGTGGCGTCCATGGGGCGGAATTCCAGGTTGAACTGGCGCGCCTTGGACTTGCCGCCAATCTCCACCACCGGGCAGATGCGCAGCGCCGCTTCGCGGTTGCGCAGGCCCAGGCAGGCGTAGGCGGCGCTCCAGTGGTGCGGTTTCAGCCGAAGGTAGGACACCGCCGTCGGCGCGGTCAGCGCGCACAGTGCCGGCAGGTGGCGCAGCACGCCGGCGGCCCAGTGTTCGGCGAGCGTGGACAGGTTGGTCGGCGCGGCCTCGTCGTAGAACACCGGAGTGCCATCCAGGCGTTGCAGGCTCAGGTGCAGGTGCACACCGTTGGTCACGGCGCCGGGCGCCAGCAGCGGCGTGAAGCTGCTGCGCCAGCCGAACTGGCGGGCGATCTCGCGGGTGACTTCGCGGACGTTCACCGCGCGGTCCGCAGCAGCAACGCCCTGGGTCGGCCGGCAGGTGACCTCGTACTGGTTGCGGCCGTACTCGGGCAGGAACATTTCCGGCTCGGCGCCGATCTGCTCCAGCGCGCTCATCAGCCAGCCGCCGAAGTTGCCGGTCTGCCGCTGCGCCTGCAGGGAGAAGGCGGCGGCACGCTCGTCCGGCAGGCCGAGCAGGTTGAATTCGTGTTCGAAGGCGGCGGTGACCTGCAGGCCCAGTTCGCGGTAGCGGGCGATCTCGTCGCGCAGCAGCGTACGCGGGCAGACCGGCCACGGCGCGCCAGTGGTCGTCACCAGGTCGCCGTGCAGGTAATCCAGCGGCGCGGCCTGGGAATCGGGGCCGTTTTCCAGGCGCACCCGGCTGCTCGGGTCGGGCAGCAGGCGCAGGTCGCCATGGCTGCCCCAGGGGTTGTCGTCGGCAATGATGTCCTGCGGCGTCAGCGCGCTGTTGGCGGGCACCCAGCCACAGCCGGTGGCCAGTTGCTCGGCGACTTCCGATTCGGGAAGCGAGCGGCCGCGGGTGATGCCGCAGAGGTCGGTGGTGACGAAGCTGGTCAGGCGCATCGGAGCGGGATTGTTATTGTTCTGACTCATGACGTTCTCCCGGCCTCAGGCCAGCGCGGCGATGCGGGCCAGCACGCTGTCGGTGTCGGCGATCCAGCAGTAACCCTTGATCGCTTCCAGGCAGGCCTGGTGGCGTTCGGCGGTGTGGGTGGCGCAGGCGTCTTCCACCAGGGTGACGAGGTAGCCCCGGTCGGCGGCGTCGCGCACGGCCATGTCCACACACTGGTCGGTGACCACGCCGCAGATGATCAGGTGACGGGTGTTCAGGTTGCGCAGCACGTAGTCGATGGCGGTGGAGTTGAAGACGCCCGAGGATGTCTTCGGCAGGACGATCTCGTTTTCCCGCGGCGCCAGGGCATCGATCACCTGGGCGTCCGGGCTGCCCTTGGGCAGGTGCATGTCGGAGAGCTTGTGGTCCAGCGAGCGGTCGCGGCCATCGGCGGTGAGGCTTTCGATGATGGTGTGCAGCACTTCCCCGCCGACCTCACGCATGGCCGCCAGCAGGCGCTGCTGGTTGGGTATCACGCTCGCCTCGACGCGGTCGTAGAAGTAGCGGTGCGTCTGCGGATCGACATGGGCATCGCGGCCGGGAATGACCCAGGCGTTCTGCATGTCGACGAACAGGATGGCGGTCTGGCCGGGGGTGAACGGCAGGTCACGGGGCGAGTGGTGGGGCAAGCTGAACACGGTCATTCCTCAAGGATGTGGCTGCCGAAGGCAGCTCTCAGGTGGTCGATGCCTTCCAGGCGTTCGTCGAGCTGGCCGTCCATGCGCGCTACCAGGCTGGCGATCAGCGCTTCGACCTGGGCCATGGTCGGCACCAGGGTGTCGAAGGGCGACGGGGACTCCACCGGGGCGCTGATGATCAGGTCGGCGAACTCGCGCAACGGCGAGTCGTAGATGTCGGTGAACAGCACCACCCGCGCGCCGCGGGCCTTGGCCGCACGGGTCACGCCCAGCGCCTGGGCCTGGTAGCGGCGGTAGTCGAACACCACCACCAGCGCCTGGCGGTCGATATCGCCCAACTGGTCGGGCAGCGCGGCGCCGTCGTCCAGCAGCAGGCAGCCGCTGCGCAGCATGCGCAGGTGCGCCACCAGGTAGCCGGCGACGAAGCGGCTGAAGCGCCCGCCGTGGCAGAAGACGCGCAGCTTGGGATCGAGCAGCCAGTCAGCGAGCAGGCGCACGTCGTCGGCCTGGGTCAGGGCCAGGGTGCGCTGGATGCCTTCGCCGGCATCGCTCAGGTAATTGGACCAGACGTCATCGCGGCTCATGCCTTCGCGGCGCCCGGCGAGCAGGGTGCGCGGTGAACGCAGGCGGTCATCCACCTCGGCCATCAGGGCATTCTGGAAGTCGCTGTAGCCACTGAAGCCGAGCTTCTTCACCAGCCGCAGGATGCTCGGATCGCTGACGCCGGCCTGGCGCGCGAGGCGCGACATCGGTCCGAGGCCGCTGCGCGGGTAGTCGTCGAGCAAGGCGCGCAGGACTTTGCGCTCGGCCTTGGTGAGTTCGACTTCCGGGGTGTTCAGGCGGT
Source organism: Pseudomonas sp. AU12215 (assembly GCF_001675465.2). Classification (NCBI taxonomy): domain Bacteria; kingdom Pseudomonadati; phylum Pseudomonadota; class Gammaproteobacteria; order Pseudomonadales; family Pseudomonadaceae; genus Pseudomonas; species Pseudomonas sp. AU12215. The sequence continues at coordinate 26,904 of NZ_MACM02000145.1, read as the reverse complement.
CTTTGAGTGTGAGCATGGGGGCGCCTCTTGTTGTGGCTAATTTGTATAATGCGCTCCAGAAACTTTCAATATCTATTTTCTGTAGTATTCACTACCAAATCTGGACACGCCCTTCGACTGCTCGACGCAGAGCCGCGCCTGCCATTTTCCGCAAAGGGAACCGCTGCGTTCGCCAGGACGTCGAACGCCTTCAAAGCCGCCAGGAATCAACCTTGATGAACGAGCTGGAAAAAGCTGCCGCCGGGTTACTCTACGACGCCAATCACGACTCGCAGGTGCTACGCCAGCGTGCCGAGGCCAAGGCGAAACTCTTCGACTTCAACCACAGCCACCCGGATGACCGCGAGCGTCGCGAGGCGATTCTCACAGGGCTGTTTGGCAGCATTGGCGAAGGCTTCGTCATCGAAGGCCCATTGCACTGCGACTACGGCTTCAACATCGAGATCGGCGCGCGCTTCTACGCCAACGTCAACCTGGTGATCCTCGATGGCGCGAAGGTCAGCATCGGCAATGACGTGTTCATTGCGCCCAACGTCGGCATCTACACCGCCGGCCACCCGCTGGACGCCGAGCGGCGCAACCAGGGCCTGGAGTACGCGCACCCGGTGAGCATTGGCGACAACGTGTGGATCGGCGCGGGGGTGAACATCCTGCCCGGAGTGAGCATCGGCGCGAACAGCGTGATCGGCGCTGGCGCCGTGGTGGTGCGCGACATTCCCGAAGGCGTGCTGGCGGCCGGCAATCCGGCGCGCGTGATTCGCCCGATCACCGAGGTCGACCGCCAGCGCTACCGCTGACGGCTACGGCCAGGGTGCGCAGCGCTCCCTCAGGCGTCGTGGTCGAGGCGCTCGACCCAGCGCTCTGCCGCATCGTGGGACGCCTGGAACGCCTCTTCGTGGGATTCCCACGGGCCGACCACCACGTCCAGCGGCGAGACGCCAGCGGGAACCTTCGCCAACGACAGCAGCACTTCGCCCACCTTGCCGGGGGCAATGTAGCGCGGCGACATCAACACGGCGACGCCCGTGGAAGTCAGGTATTCACTGGGTGCCATGAATTCCGGCTCGACTGACTGCTGCATGCGGTTCTCCCCTTGGCCGCGGATGGCCCGTTCTGCGCTGAGTGGCGGAGACGAGGCGCACAACGCGCACTCTCCCTGATTCCTGACCTGGCCGGGCGAACCACAGTTCCGGCAACCACCGCCCTCCTGCCCGCCAGCGGACAAACGGCCGTTTCAAGCGGACACCGGCTCGTGGACCGGCATCGGCCGACCGAGCAACGTGCCAACCATCACGGCAAACACCAGCGCCGCTATACCTGTCACCAGCAGCACACTCTCGAACCCGCCGATGAAGGCCTGGCGCACAGCAGGTGCCAACGCGTCGCGCAGTGCCGGGTCAACCACCGAAAGCGCGGCGCTGAAGTCGCCAGCCGCTGCACGGGTCGCCATCTCGGCGGCCTTGTCCAGTTGCGCGGGCGCCGCCGTTTCCAGTACATCTCGCAGCAGTTGGGCGCTGCGTGCGGACAGCACGCCACCGAGAATGCCGATGGCCAGCACGATGGCGGCGAAGCGCGTCGTGGTGCTCAGGCCCGAGGCCATGCCGGTGCGCTCACGGGGCACGCAGGCCATGATGTTCTTCTGCGTATCGCCGTTGAGCAGCCCGGCGCCGGCCCCCAGCACCAGGCTGGCCAGGGCGAACGGCAAGTACTCCCCCTGCCCGGCCGCCAGTGCGCAAAGCAGGTTGCCCGCGCCGACCAGCAGCAGGCCCAGGGCGAAGACCTGCGCCGGACTGAAGCGGCTGTTCAGGCGCATGCCCAGGCGCGGGGTCAGCAGCATGGCGACGGCGAAGGGCAGCATCCCGGCACCGGCCGCGACAGCGGAGAACTGCAGGCCGTTCTGCAGGTACAGCGGCAGCAGCGTCATCATCACCTGGGCGCAGGCGGCGTAGGCGAACATGCCGAGCAAGGCGCCGATGAAGCGCCCGCTGCGCATCAGCCGCAGATCGATCATCGGCCGCGCCTGGCTGCGCTCCACCATCACGAACAGGCCCAGCAGGCCGGCGCTGAGCAGCAGACGCGCGAGGGTCGGCGGGCTGTCCCAACCGACGCGATTGGCGTCGATCAACGCCCAGATCAGGTAACCCAGGCCACCGGCAAAGGTCAGGCTACCGAGCGGGTCGAGGCGCGCGGCGGCGCTGTCGCTGGATTCCTCGATGCTGCGCAGCGCCATGCCCCCGAGCAGCGCTACCAGCGGCAGGTTCAGGTAGAAGATCCAGCGCCAGCCCAGGGTGGCGGAGATCACCCCGCCCAGCAGCGGCGCAAAGGTGATGGTGGCGCCCATGCACGCACCCCAGAAGGCCCAGGCCCGCAGGCGCTCTTCGGGCTCGTGGAAGCGGTGGCCGATGGCGGCCAGCGCCGACGTCAGCAACAGGGCCGCGCCAACGCCCTTGGCGGCACGGGCAATGTCCAGGAGCAGCAGGCTCGGCGCGGCCCCGCAGGCCAGCGAGGCCGCGCCGAACAGCACCAGCCCGAGCAGCAGCATGCGCCGCCGACCGAAGCGGTCGGCCAGGCTGCCGGCCGGCAGCAGGCAGGCGGCGAAGGCCAGCAGGTAGGCGCTGACCACCCACTCGATGTCGGCAAAAGAACCCGACAGGTCGCGGGCGATACTGGGCAGCGAGACGGCAACGATGTTGGTGTCGAGGATGATCAGCGAGCACACTGCCGAGGCGGTCAGCAGGGTGAAGCGAGCGGAGGGACGTTCAGACATGGCAAGGCTTCCGGCGGCGGCCGCGCAGCCGTTCTTTGCTCTGACGCTTGCGGCCTTGTAGTGTTGCCCCACGGTAACGCCCACGCGCGCCGGGCTTGTTAGCCATGGCGGCCTTCGTCATTAGCCTGCGACTAACGAACATGGAAATCCGCCATTTCCGCTACTTCCTCAGTGTCGCCCGCCACGGCCACTTCACCCGTGCGGCCGAACAGCTGGGCATCGCCCCGCCAACCCTCAGCCGACAGATCCAGGACATGGAGAAGGAACTGGGCGTGCTGCTGTTCCAGCGCAGCCAACGCGAGGTGCGCCTGACCGCTGCGGGCGAGGCGCTGCTGGGTGAAGCCGAACTGGCGGTGCTCCAGTTCGATGCGGCGCAACGCGGCGCGCAGCGCGCCGGCCGGGGTGAAACCGGGCATCTGCGCGTGGGCTACGTGGCCTCGGCGGCCTATTCCGGCGTACTGCAGCGGCATGTCGAGCAGTTCACCCGTACCTCGCCGGGCGTGGATCTCGACATCAGCGAAGCGCCCATGGCGCAATTGCCTGCGCAACTACACGACGGGGCCCTCGACCTCGCCTACGTGCGCTCGCCGATGAACCTGCCAGAGGAGCTGGAATCCGTCGCGCTGCTGGAGGAAAGCTTCGTCCTCGCCCTGCCCGCCGCCTCGCGCCTCAACGAACTGCCGGAGCTTCGCGCCGCCCGCCTGAGCGACGAAACCTTCATCCTGCCCGAACAGATCTCCGGCACCCTGGAGGTCGCCAGCGCCGGCGGCTTCTCTCCGCGCCTCGGCCAGCAGCCCGGCAGCCTGGTCGCGGTGATTGCGCTGGTCTCGCTCGGCCGCGGCATCGCCATCGTCCCCGAGTCGGTGGTGCGCCGCGTGCAGCTGCCACGAGTCAACTACCGCGCTCTCGCCGATTGCCAGCCTCGCTCGTGGTTGTCGCTGCTGCACCGGCGTTTCGAGAAATCACCAGTGGCCCGACGCTACATCGAGCAGGTCCGGGCTCAGTCCGCCGACCAGACCGCCAGCTCGTAGCCGTCCGGGTCGATGAAATGGAAGCGCCGGCCACCAGGGAACGCAAACGTGGCGCGGCTGATGGTGGCGCCGGCGGCCTCCAGGCGGGCCTGGGCCTGCACCAGGTCATCGGCGTAGAGAATGACCAGCGGGCCGCCGGGGCGCACCGGCTCACCGCTGGTGAAGCCGCCGGTGAGACGTCCGTCGCTGAATTCGCTGTAGGTCGGGCCGTAGTCGGTGAAGATCCAGCCGAAGGCGCTGCCGTAGAAGGCCTTGCTGCGCCCGATATCGCTGACGTTGAACTCGATGTTGTCGATCTGACGGTCGTTTCCACGGATACCCATAGTCGCCTCCTGGCAAGTCATGACCGCCTGATCCTACGGCAAACTCCATTATGCAGAGCAGGTTGCGCCAGTCAGCCGCAGCGTCGTTGGCCATTTTGCGCGGATTGACGAATAATCATCGCAACCCAGCCAAGCCCGTCACCATGCTCAACATTCCCCTCGCCAGCGTCGACGATGTCGACCGCGCCGTACTCGCCATCGGTACCGACTACCCGCTTGGCACCCTGCTCCAGCCGCACTCCCATCGGCGCGCGCAGTTCCTCTATGGCATGAGCGGCCTGATGGAGGTGGAGACCGAGGACGGCGCCTGGGTAATCCCGCCCTACAGCGGTGTGTGGATTCCCGCCGGCAAGCGCCACCGGGTGCTGATGCGCGGGGTCAGCACCCGCAGCCTGTACATCGAGCCGCGGGTGCCGGTGCGCGACACGCTGCTGTGCCAGGCGCTGACCGTTTCGCCGCTGCTGCACGAGCTGCTGCTGGCCAGTGTCGAGGTGCCGGCGCTGCACGACGAGGATGGCCGCGATGGCGACCTCCTGCGCCTGCTGCTGCATGAGCTGCGCCAGGCTCCGAGCCTGCCGCTGTTCGCCCCGCTGCCGGCTCACCCGCGCCTGGCAGAGCTGTGCCGCGACTTCCTGCGGGCGCCGCACATTGGCGTTACGGCGGACGCCTGGGCCGCCGAACTGCACTGCAGCACGCGCACCTTCAGCCGCCTGTTCCGCCAGCAGACGGGCCTCCCCTTCGGCGCCTGGCGCCAACAGGCCTGCCTGCTCGCCGCCGTCACCCGCCTCTCCGCGGGTACGCCGGTTACGCGCGTGGCCCTGGAGCTGGGCTACGACAGCCCGAGTGCCTTTTCCAGCATGTTCCGCCGCAGCCTTGGGGTGGCGCCCAGCAGTTACCAGGCCGCCGCGGACAGCGCCTAGGAGCGCCGGCGCGACTGCCCCCGCGCCGCTGGGGGGGCAGATCGGAGTCATCCGTGGGGCGGCTCATGCGGCAAGGGAGGATTCGCCGGCGGCGCGCTGGATAGATCGGATACCCGTGCCGACTGAGACACTGGACGCGGCCCGGCACGCTATGCTCAGTGCGCCAGCCGCCCGGCATGGCGTCCAGGGGATGACACCACGCTAGCGGCCCCCACCTCGAACACAAGGATGTGCGATGGAACGAACCTGCCTGAAGTGCGGGCATCAGCATCAGTTCAACGATGCACTGCCCAGCGATGCCTGCCCCCAGTGCGGGGCCATCTACGCCAAGGTCGAAGCAGCCCGGCGACTGGCCGACTCGCCCCCGGCGCAGGCGCCCGTCAACCCTGCCGCGGCAAGCAGCCGGCTGGATGTCTGGCATTGGACACTGCTGGCGACGTGCGTCCTGCTGGCCATCTCGACAGCGCTGCTGGGCTCCCTGCTCTTCCAGGAGCTGCGCCTGAACCGCGTGCTGCTGAGCCAGCGGGAGGTGAAACCCGCGGAGCCGATCCGCAATCCGCCTGCGGCGATTGCAGCGGCCAGCCTGGACGTGCGGCCGCCGGCCCCCATGAGCAGCGCACGGCCGCCGGCCAGCCTGGCCGAAGGCGCCGAAGTGATGGTGGTTTCAGGCTACGAGGCGGAAGGCAAGGCGCGCCAGGGCACGGCGGTTCAGGTCAGCATCGACCGCCCCGGCAAGTCGGTGCTGCTGGTTCTCGCCAGTTACGAAAGGATCGTGTGGCAGGTCAGTGCCAGCGAGGCTACGCAGGTCAGGGCGATTCTCGTGTCGGGCTACGATCGCCCCCGAGTGGAAACGCCACTGACCGCTCCGGTGTACCAGACCAAACTTCCCTATAGCTACGAAAAGGACAGTGGCACCTTTGTCGCCCTGCTGAAGGGTTTGAAATCGCTGTTCGGCGTGGAAAAGGTCGACGCGTTCCGCGGACAGTATTCACTGCCCGAACGGGTCGTCATCGATCAGCCGGATCCGCCGCAGAGCGATCTCACCCTGCAGGGCGAGCAACCCCAGGCGCCGCTGAAGAGCATGGAGTTCCAGCTCAGCGACAAGACTTTCGCCAAGGTTCCCTGGTCTCTCGGAGGCCCCGTCGGCACCGCGCCACCAGCCCCCCTGGCCTCGCCGGGCGCCATTCTGGTGCCCGGGGACGGGCGTATCTACCGGATCGCCAGCCACGCTTTCGAGATCGTGGAGCCGGCCACCGGCAAGGTGACGCCGCTGGAGCTGCCCGACAATTTTCCGCGCCTGTCGTGGCCCACGGACGTGACCTACGACAGCAAGCGCCACCTGGTGGTCCTCGCTTCGCTGGGCGGCGAGGGCTACCTGTACCGCTACGCTGTCGACGAGGGGCGCTGGCAGGACTTCCGCTCGCTGGACAATATAGACATTAATGCCCTCGCTTACGACGAGCAGGCTGACCGATTCGCAGCCTGGACTTCCGAGGGAGGCCTGCTGTTCCTGGCGGGCGACGGCACCCCGCTCAATACCCGCCGGCTCGCCGACCGCCTACCGGGCTACAACCGACTCTATGACACCGGGAACTCGCGGCCTCCGAGGCTGCAGGTGGTCCCCCAGGGAGATCGCATCGCCCTGCTCCGCACCTCCGGCGATTCGGTGCAGATGATCTGGTACTACGACGTCCCGATGGACCTGGTCCAGCTCACCTACAAGAAGGATGCAGCAGCCGGCGCTCAGCCCTAGCTTCCCGTCACGCCCACTGTTCCGCCGCCTGGCGGAACAGCTGCAGCGAACGGGCGGATGAGTCAGATGGTGCGCGAGAAGCGCGCCTGCTGCCCACCGCCCAGGTAGGCATCGAAGGCCATGGCCACGCTGCGCATCATCAGTTGCCCCTGGGGCAGCAGCACCAGCGCATCGTCGTGCAGTTCGACCAGGCCGTCGCCAACCTGCTCCTGCAACTGCCGCAACGCGCCTTCGAAGTACTCGTCAAAACGAATGCCATGGCTCTCCTCCAGCGGCGCGTAATCCACCCTGCCGTGGCACATCAGCGCGCTGATCACCTCGCGGCGCAGGCAGTCGTCGTCAGTCAGGCGGTAGCCCTTGTGCACCGGCAGCAGGCCCTGGTCGAGCCGCGCGTAATACTGCGACAGCTCCTTCACGTTCTGCCCGTAGGTATCGCCGACCTTGCTGATGGACGACACGCCCAGGGCGATGAGGTCACAGTCGGCGTGGGTCGAGTAACCCTGGAAGTTGCGCTGCAGGGTGCCGTTGTTGCGTGCGACCGTGAGCTCGTCGTCCGGCAGGGCAAAGTGGTCCATGCCGATATAGACGTAGCCCGCCTCGGTCAGCCGCTGGATGGTCAGTTCCAGCAACTCCAGCTTGCGCTCGGGTGGCGGCATGTCCTCGCGGCGGATCAGCCGTTGCGCGCGCACCCGCTCCGGGAGATGGGCATAGCTGTAGGCGGCGATGCGGTCCGGGCGCAGGGCGATGATCTTGCTCAGCGTGGTGTCGAAACTCTCCACCGTTTGCAGCGGCAGGCCGTAGATCAGGTCCACCGACACCGACTTGAAACGCGCCTCGCGGGCCGCCTGTACCAGGTCGAAGACCTGCTGCTCGCTCTGTACGCGGTTGACCGCCTGCTGCACCTGCTCGTCGAAATCCTGCACGCCGAAACTCAGGCGGTTGAAGCCCTGGGCGCGCAGCTCGGCGATGCGTTCGCGGCTGATGGTGCGCGGGTCGACTTCGATGGAGAACTCGTGGGCATCGCTCTCGTCGAGGTTGAAATGCTCGCGCAGGCTGTCCATTACCTCGCCCAGCTGCTCGCTGGTCAGGTAGGTCGGCGTACCGCCGCCCAGATGCAGCTGGGTGAGCTTGCGCGACCCGTCGAACAGCGCCGCCTGCAGGGCGATCTCGCGCTTGAGGTACTCCAGGTACTCCACGGCGCGGTGGGTCTTCTGGGTGATGATCTTGTTGCAGGCGCAGTAGTAGCAGAGGCTCTTGCAGAACGGGATGTGGATGTACACCGAGAGCGGCTTGGCCGCCCCCTCGTTGCCGCGCTGGTTGCTGCGCTGGGCGGCCGCCCGGTAGTCGTCGGCGGCGAAGGCGCCATGGAACTGCGGCGCGGTGGGATAGGAGGTATAGCGCGGGCCGGGACGGTCGTACTTCTCCACCAGCGCGCGGTTGAAACTCATCGATTCGGGCATGACACGGGCTCCTGAGGCGCTGGCAGTCTGACGCTGCGAGTCGCGCGGCAACCTTATACCTGCCCGCGGGAGCGCTCCCTGCGCAGGATCAAGACTTCCATCCAGTCAGGCATATCGCAGCAATCTCACGCCAGTATCCGACCGCTGGCGCAGAATCAGGAGCCGTCGCGGCGGATGGTCGAGAGGAAACTCGTGGGAATCGACATCAGCAGGATGTAGGCCGACACCACCAGCATCAACCCGCCACTGCCCAGCAGCAGGTAGCGGCGCTCCTTCACCACCGTCATGTCCAGCCCGCCGGAGAAGAGGATCCATCCCAGCCCCGCCAGGGCCACGGTGAACAGGATCGCAATCAGGTAGCTGGCGGCGACGATCAGGAACCAGAGCGGACTCCAGCGCCGGCGTGGCGGCTTTTCCATGGCTTCGGGCCTCCAGCCCCACAGCGAATACTCACGAATCCGCACAGTCTGATGGCCAGTAGCCGCTTCGGCAATCCGACAAAAGCGGAAGAAGCGCTTTCCAGACGCGACAGAACGGTTGCAAACCCGACCGGAAGCACCCGGCCGACGTACCGGAGAACCAGCAAGGGCGCTTACAATCACGTTTTTTACCGCAAGTGCAGTACGGTTCAGGAAATGGCGCTCGATCCACCCACCATGTTGACTATTTCGGTCGCCCTAGCGGCGGCCGCAGCGCTGTATCTGGCCATCGAATGGCGCAGCGTGCGCGAACGCTCGCTGCTCTACTGGAGCGCAGGTTTCGCCACCATCACCCTCGGTTCCACCCTCGCGCTGCTGCGCATGAGCGGCTATCTGCTGGTCGGCATCTGGTTCGCCAACGGTCTGCTGGTGCTGGCGCACTGGTTCTTCCTCAGCGGGGTGGCGAAGTTCACCGAGGCACGGCTGTCACGGGGCTGGCTGCTTGTCCCACTGACCTGGATAGCGCTGCTGGCGCTGCCCGATGGCGGCCCGCTGTGGTCCAAGCTCATGCTGCTGGCCAACTCCTGGCTGGTCGCCCTGCTCTCCCTGCGCGCCAGCTACCTGTTGCGGCCCCACGGCAAGTCCCTGAGCGTGGGCGCGGTGCAGTTGCGCTACGTGATGCTGGTGCATGGCGCCTTCTACCTGGCCAAGGGCGCGACCGTGATCATCCCCGGCACGCTGATCGACCTCGCCGCCTTCCGTGGCGAGATCATCCAGATCTCCCTGGTCGAGGGCGCCATGGCGATCATGCTGATCGCCCTGTCGATGACCGGCACCGAACGCTACCGCCGCGAAAAGCGCATCGCCCGCCTCGCCGCGCGTGACCCGCTGACCGCCCTGTACAACCGCCGTGCCCTGGAAATGCGCGCGCCCCGCGTGTTCGAGGAAATCTCCCCCGAACGCCCCGGCGCGCTACTGCTGATCGACATCGACAACTTCAAGCAGGTCAACGACCTGCACGGGCACACCGCCGGCGACCGCCTGCTGGTGGCGCTCAGCGAGATGATCCGCGCGGCACTCCCCGAGCGGGCCGTGGCGGCGCGCCTGGGTGGCGACGAGTTCGTCATTCTGCTGAGCAATGTCGGCGGCGAGCAGGCCATGGCGCTGGCCAACAAGCTGCGCGAGCAGTTCCAGGCCACTGCCACGCAGAATTTTGCCACGCCCCAGGCGGTCACCCTGAGCATCGGCGCCAACCTGTTCGACCAGCCGCCGGCCAGCCTCGCCGCGCTGATCGAGCAAGGCGACGCCGCGCTCTATGAATCCAAGCGCGGCGGCCGCGACAGCATCCGCCTGATGGACCGCACCTTGGCTGGCGGCGATCCGCTGCGGCTGGGCTGATCTGCGGAGCAGGATGAGCCCCTAGCGCCACAGCTGCGCAAGCACTGTGGCGTTCCCCTGAAACGACTCAGCTGCGACGCGCCGGCGCCGCGTACTGGGGCATGGTGATGCAGCCGATGTTGCCGCCGCCCAGGAGGATTTCCCGCGAGTTGTCGATGCCGATCACACGCTTCTCCGGGAACAGCTCGGCCAGCACGCCCTGGGCACTGCGGTCGTTGGGGTCATTGAAGAACGGCATGACGATGGCGGAATTGCCGGTATAGAAGTTGATATAGGAGGCGCAGATCTTCGTGCCTTCCTGGCGATCAAAACTGCCATCGACCTGGTCCAGCCCCTCGGCTTCGGCAGCGGTCCACTCCAGCACCCGCGGCTGCGGCAGCTTGTGCACCTCCAGCGCATTGCCGCGGGCATCGCGCGCACTGCGCAGCACGTCGTAGGCCTCCTGATAAATCTCCCATTGCGGGTCGTCGCGGTCGTCGGTCCACTGCATCACCACCACGCCGGGCCGCACGAAGCAGGCAAGATCGTCGACGTGGCCGTCGGTTTCGTCGAACTTGCAGCCACGGGGCAGCCAGATCACCTGCTCGGCGCCGAGGTAGTCGCAGAGACGGCGGGTGACTTCCTCCTTGCCCAGGTGGGCATTGCGGTTGCGGTTGAGCAAGCACTGCTCGGTGGTCAGCAGGGTGCCCTGACCGTCACTGCGGATGCTGCCCATCTCGGCGATGATCGACGCGCGATAACGGTCGAAGCCTTCGATCTCGAGGATCTTCTGCGCGATCTGGTCGTCCTTGTCCCAGGGGTAGTAGAGGCCGCCGTCGAGACCACCGTAGGCGTTGAACTGGAAGTCCACGCCACGCATCTCGCCGGTTTCGTCATTCACCAGGAAGGCCGGACCGCTGTCGCGGAACCAGGTGTCGTTGCAGGTCATTTCCACCACCCGCACCTGCTCGGGCAGCATGCGCCGGGCGTTGGCGTATTGCGCGGCGGAAGCGCAGACGGTGACCGGCTCGCTGCTGGCGATGGCCGTCACCACCTCGACCCAGATCTTCTGCGCCGGCTTGCCGCCGTTGCGCCAGACGTCCGGCCGCTCCGGCCAGCCCAGCCAGCAGCGGGCCTTGGGTTCGAATTCACCGGGCAGGCGGAAGCCGTCTGCCTTGGGCATTGTCGAGTGGGTACGGGACATCGTGACGCTCCGGAGTCAGGGAGGGGAATGGCCCAAGGTTGCCGGCCCGGAACGGCGGACACCATTGATGAATTTCGCGGAATACCTGAACTGGATTCATCATTCATCTCCACAAACGATGAATTTCCATGCGACGTGGGAGTGGACTCCGTCCGCGAACGGCCACGCTTCACGCCGAATCGCAGACAGCGTCCGCCCCTACGCGATCCCCACCCGCATCAGCTATCAACCAGTTGATCGGTAAACCACTCGATGAAGTCCGCCACCGCCGGCTTTTCCAGACGCAAACGCTCGCAGACCAGGGCGTACTGCCCCAGGGAGGTGATCTGCGCGGCGAAGGGCCGGACCAGCCGGCCGCTGGCCAGGTCCTCGGCGCTGGTGAGGTTGTCGCCGATGGCCACGCCCTGCCCGCGCACCGCCGCCTCCATGGTCAGCCCGGCGTGGCCGAGGTAGACGTGCCGGCTGGGGCGGATGTCGCTGGCATGGGTGGTCAGCCAGGCAGTCCAGGATTTGCCGTCCTGATCGTCGTGCAGCAGGCAATGCCGCGCCAGGTCACGCGGATGCTTAAGCGGCGACTGGTTGAACAGGCTGGGGCTGCACACCGGGAAGAACTGCAGGGTCGGCAACGGCCGCACGAAATAGCTGCTCGCGTCTGCCGGGCCGGTACCGTAGGTGATCGCCAGGTCGATCTCCGCGGCTGGCCCCGCTGCCTCCAGCGGCTGTTCGTGCAGGTGCAGGACGATCTCCGGGTAGCGTTCGGCGAAATCCGCCAGCCTGCCCACCAGCCACTTCTGCGCCAGCTCGACCGTCACCGCCACATGCAGCTGGGCCTGGGACCCGGGATCGCGCAGCTCGTCGCACGCCGTGCCGATCAGCTCGAAGGCCTGTTGCAGGCTGTGCAGCAGGCGTCGCGCCTGGGGAGTGGGCTGCACCTGGCGACCCCGGCGCTCGAACAGCGTCGCCCCCAGTTGCTCTTCCAGCTGGCGAATCTGGTGGCTGACCGCACTGTCGGTGACACACAGTTCGGCGGCGGCGCGGCCGAAGTGCGCGTGGCGGGCAGCGGACTCGAAGGTACGCAGGGCGGTAAGCGAAGGCAGGCGGCGCATGGGCGGAGCATCTTTTCGAAAAGGCGGCCGGCATGCTGACCGACACGCCGGGCCAGATGCAAGGCAGATCCTGCCGACACCTCGCGAAACGCCACCCGCGGCAGGAGTGATTCAATTCATGACGGCCGCCACTCTGTGAAAGCTCACTGCATTCCGCGAAACGGCGTCAACGCCGCGACCGCAGCCCGTTGCAACATGCAGATTGGATACGCTTCGTGCCCGCTGTTGTGTCGTGCAGGGCACATTGATCGCGTCTCGCAGCAAAAACCCGGTTGCATATCCCGTATCGCAATCTAGGCTCATCTGCACCCACGGATCCTGCACGGGACTAGGGCCAGCTGTCTCCAGGCCGGATTCGCAACGAATGCCATTCAACTGCCCGCAGGCGGTGAATGCCCGTCAGGGACCGGCAGGGGATGCTCGATGACAGCATGCGTACCAGGCGCAAAGAGGATCGACCGCGCCAGTATTGCGACATCACTTTGTATCCTATTTCCGGCACGGTCGCCGCGACCGGCATCTGGATGGACCAGGCCAGGCGTGAAGGCGCGTGCCTTGCCAACGCCCCGGCATGCTGATGAGCGACCTGGCCCCCCTATGCAGCGCACATGAGGCCCCGAAACCCGATGCAGTGAACACCCAAAACTCGCTGGCAGTTACCTCGAAGGGTACAGCGCATCAAGCAAGAAGGAGCTTGAAATGAAACTGATCGCGCAATCTTCGAATGCAATGGATGGCCAGGGAGCTGCCAGGCTGTGGAAATTCAGCTCATCGTTCTTGTTGGCGGCGGCCATTTCCATGACCACCCAGGCCTGGGCCGCCGAACAGCCGAAACCGGCTACCGATGCCACCAAAGCCGCCAATGACGCGTTGCTCCAGGAGCTGCCGTTCAACGACAAGACCTCGTTCGAACTGGCTCACAAGGGATTCATCGCGCCCCTGCCCACCGAGCCGATCAAAGGCGAAAAGGGCAACATGATCTGGGACCCGGCCAAGTACAACTTCATCAAGGAAGGCGAAGCCGCGCCGGCCACCACCAACCCCAGCCTGTGGCGGCAATCGCAGCTGATCAACATCTCCGGCCTGTTCGAAGTCACCGACGGCATCTACCAGGTGCGCAACTACGACCTGTCGAACATGACCATCGTCGAAGGCAAGAGCGGCATCACCATCTTCGACCCGCTGATCTCCAGCGAGACCGCCAAGGCAGCGCTCGACCTCTACTACGCGCACCGGCCGAAAAAACCAGTGGTCGCGGTGATCTACACCCACAGCCACGTCGACCACTACGGCGGCGTGCGCGGCGTGGTCGACGAGAAGGATGTGAAGGCCGGCAAGGTGAAGATCTACGCGCCGCTGGGCTTCCTCGAACACGCCGTGGCGGAGAACGTCATGGCCGGCACCGCGATGAGCCGCCGCGCCAGCTACATGTACGGCAACCTGCTGCCGCCCAGCGAAACCGGCCAGCTCGGCGCCGGCCTGGGCACCACCACCTCGGCCGGCACCGTGACCCTGATCCCGCCGACCGACATCATCTCCAAGACCGGCGAGAAGCGCGTCATCGACGGCCTCACCTACGAGTTCCTCTACGCGCCGGGCAGCGAGGCGCCGGCCGAGATGATGTACTACATCAAGGAGAAGAAGGCCCTCAACACCGCCGAGGACTCCACCCACACCCTGCACAACACCTACTCACTGCGCGGCGCGAAGATCCGTGAGCCGCTGCCCTGGTCCAAGTACCTCAACGAGGCGCTGAAGATGTGGGGCGACGACGTCCAGGTGATGTACGCCATGCACCACTGGCCGATCTGGGGCAACAAGGAAGTGCGCGATCAGCTTTCCTCGCAGCGCGACATGTACCGCTACATCAACGACGAGACCCTGCGCCTGGCCAACAAGGGCCTGACCATGACCGAGATCGCCGAGCAGGTGAAACTGCCCAAGGGCATCGCCGATCGCTTCTCCAACCGCGGCTACTACGGCTCGCTGAACCACAACGTCAAGGCCACCTACGTGCTCTACCTGGGCTGGTTCATCGGCAACCCCGCCACCCTTTGGGAACTGCCGCCCGAAGAGGAAGCCAAGCGCTACGTCGACATGATGGGCGGCGCCGACGCCGTGCTGAAGAAGGCCAAGGACTACTACGACAAGGGTGACTTCCGCTGGGTGGCCGAGGTGGTCAACCACGTGGTCTTCGCCGACCCGAACAACCAGGCGGCGAAGAACCTGCAGGCCGATGCACTGGAACAGCTCGGCTACCAGGCCGAGAGCGGCCCATGGCGCAACTTCTACCTGACCGGCGCGCAGGAGTTGCGCAACGGCGTACAGAAGCTGCCGACCCCGGACACCGCCAGCCCCGATACCGTCAAGGCGATGGATCTGGACCTGTTCTTCGACTACCTGGCCATGCGCCTGAAGGGGCCTGAAGTCGCGGACAAGCACATCACCCTCAACTTCGACTTTACCGACCTGAAGCAGAAGTACACCCTGGAAATGGTCAACGGCGTGCTCAATCACACCGAAGGCGCGCAGGCGAAAGATGCCGACGCCACCATCACCCTGACCCGCGACACCCTGAACAAGCTGATGCTCAAGCAGACCACGCTGAAGGACGCGGAAGGCTCGGGCGAGCTCAAGGTGCAGGGCGACCAGGGCAAGCTGGACGAGCTGATGGGCTACATGGACAGCTTCGACTTCTGGTTCAACATCGTCACGCCGTGACCTGGCGGTAACCCACAGGCCAGCGGCAACCCCGCTGGCCTTTCTTCCATGGCCAAACCTGCAGGACTGGGCCATCGCGCTGATCCGGCGACACAAACCGATCCGCTACCGCCGGACAATCCGCCCGTTAGCTGCTATATGCCTTGAGGCACGCGCTGCGGCGCGGCCCCTCTTCTTGCGCCTTCGTATGGATACCGGCATGCCGATCCACCGCTCCAGCACCCTCCTGGCCAGTAGCCTGGGCCTGACGGCCGCCATCAGCGCCCTGTCGCTCTGGGCCATCCTGGAGATGCGCCACGATGCGCTGGAAGTCGCCAGTGCCAATGGCCATAACATCGCCCTGCTGGTGCAGCGCGACATCCAGCGCAACCTCGACCTCTACGACATGACTTTGATGGCAGTGGTCCACGCCCATGCCCAGCCCGAAGTGCGTGCGCTCTCCGGCGAAGTGCGCGAGTCGCTGCTCAAGGACTACACCGCACCGACCCATGGCATGGGCTCGGTATTCATCACCAACGCCCAGGGCGTGGCCACCTTCAATTTCGGCAAGGAGATTCCGGAGCGCATCGATCTCTCCGGGCGCGAATACTTCCAGGCGCAGCGCGAGGCCAAAGGCAACCAGCTGTACATCGGCCACCCTTACATTCCCTACTCCAGCAACGCCCGCAGCAGCATCGCACTGAGCCGCCGACTGGAGCGCGAGGACGGCAGCTTCGCCGGAGTGGTCGGCGCCAACCTGGAGCTGAACTACTTCCGCGAACTGTTCAGCGGGCTGAACCTGGGCGAAGGCGGCACCGTCAGCCTGCACATGCGCGACGGCACCCTGCTGGCGCGCTGGCCCGATTCGCCGCCTGCCGGAACACTGGCCGGAGCCTTCGAACGCTACCTGGCCAGCGGCGAGGAAACCTTCTTCGATGTCGGTAGCGACGGCGAAACACGCTGGCATGACTTCCGCCCGGTGGAAGGCTACCCACTGGTGTTCAGCGTCGCCCTGCCGTCGGCGGAAATCTACGAGGACTGGTACTGGCGCGGCGGATTGATCGCCCTGCTGGGTCTCGCGCTGGATGGCACGGTGATCGGCCTGGCACTGATCGCCCTGCGCCAGATGCGCCAGCGCGACCGCAAGGAAGCCGAGTTGCAGATGGCGGCCAGCACCGATCCGCTGACCGGGCTGAACAACCGCCGCGCCTTCGACCTGCGCGCCGGCCACGAGTGGTCGCGTTACCAGCGCAGCGGTGCGGCACTGTCGGTAATGCTCATGGATATCGACAAGTTCAAGGCCTACAACGACCACTACGGCCACCCCGCCGGCGATGCGGCGCTCAGGACCGTGGCCCAGGTGATCGCCGAGTGGACCCGGCGCCCGAGCGATTGCGCGGCGCGCTTCGGTGGTGAGGAGTTCGTCATATTGCTGGGCGACAGCGACGAAGCCGACGCGTTGGCGCTGGCCGAACACATCCGCGCCAGCCTGCAGGAGCTCGCCGTTTTGCACGAGCACGGCCCGCTGGGAGTACTCACCCTGAGCATCGGCGTCGCCAGCACCTCGCGCTTCAGCCCGGTCAACTGGGCCGAACTGCTGCAATCTGCCGACAGCGCGCTGTACCAGGCAAAGAATGGCGGGCGCAACCGTGTGGTGGGCTTCCGCCCAGTCGAGGTCGAATCCTCCTAGCTGCGGGCGCCACGCAGGCTCAGCACCTTCAGCTCGCACTCGAACAGGAACTCGAACGCCTCCACCTGGCGCAGCGCATCGCTCATGCGTGCGCCCCAGGTGTACAGGCCATGCCCGCGAATCAGGTAGCCGGGGCAATCCGGGTGCGCATCCAGCCAGGGTTGCACCTTGGCCGCCAGGCGGGCGATGTCCTGGTCGTTGTCGAAGATGGGCACGATGACTCGGCCTTCGTGGGTGGTAACCCCGGAAAAGGCCTTCTGCAATTCGTAGTCTTCCAGCTCCAGGCGGTCGCCCGCGGTCAGGCGCGACAGCACGGTGGCGTTCACCGAGTGGGTGTGCAGCACCGCGCCGATCTCCGGGCGCCAGGCATAGAGCTGCGTGTGCAGCAGGGTTTCCGCCGAGGGCTTCTTGCCCGGTTCGAGACTGTTGCCGTCCAGATCGGTCTCCAGCACATCGTCCTCGCCGAGCTGGCCCTTGTGCTTGCCCGAAACGGTCAGCAGCGCACGGTCGGCGGCCAGGCGCGCCGAGTAATTGCTGCTGGTGGCCGGCGACCAGCCACGACCGTAGAGGAAGCGGCCGGCGTCGATGATCTGCCGGGTGAGTTGCTGGCGGGTGTGGGTCATGCGAACGCCGGTGCTGTTGGAAGAGGCCGCCACTCTAGCCATGCTCACCTGCAGCTAGAAATACCTTAATCGCATGAGGTCATAACTCGCGCACGCCCGCGCCAGAGCGATCCATCGCCGCGACGGCACTTGGCGCACAGCTATCTGCTCGCCGCCCGCTGCCAGGGAGTTATTATTCGCTAAGGTTATAAAAACCTGTGAAATTCATATTGGTATATACCAATTGTTCTGCCTTGCAATACGCCCCATCGCAGTCATCGGCCGCTGGCCGTTTTGGAGAAAGGCTTCATGTTCGCCCTGAGGGTCATGCTCGAATACTTCCACCCCTGGCCCAATTCGGCCGGCTTCTACCTCGCCCGCGAACGCGGCTGGTACCTCGAGGCGGGGCTGGACGTGGAACTGGTGGTGCACGACCCCTACCACGGCGACACCCTCGACCACCTGATGCGCGGCGCCGCCGCGTTCGGCGTGTTCCCCAGCAATCGCCTGCTGGTGCGCCGTGAACTCGGCCAGCCACTGATCGGCGTGGCGGCGATCAACCATCGCGGCCTGGAATCGATACAGACCCTCACCGACAGCGGCATCCGTCGCCCCCGTGACCTGCAGGGCAAGCGCCTGGCGCTCAACCCGACGCCGCGCGGCCTGGCCATGGTGCGCCACCTGGTGAGCCAGGACGGCGGCGACCCCGATGCGGTGGAACTGGTGGACGCCGGCTTTCGCGAGCTGCGCCCCGAAGATCTGGACGCCGGCCTGGCCGATGCCAGCTTCGGCGGCTACTGGGCCTGGGAAGCGCTGCTGCCAAGCCCCATCGCCGATGAGCGCCGCGTGGTGCTGCCGGTGGACGAGATCGGCGCCCCGCCCTACCACAGCTATCTGCTGGGCGCGCGCGAGGACTGGCTCGATGCCAACCCCGACATCGCGCGGCGTTTCCTCGCTGTCACCGCACGCGGTTTTCTCGCCGCAGCAGCGGAGCCAGAGGCCGCATTACCAGTCTACGAACGCACCATTCCCTACTTTCCCCACGCAATGCTGGCAGAATCCCTGCGGCGCATCGCGCCCAGCTGGCTGCATCAGGGCCACTGGGGCGAACAGCGCGAAGAACTGCTGCAGCCCTACGCCCAGTGGCTGCATGAATACGGCGTGCTGCGCGACCCGGAAGTCTGGCGCGGCGCCACCAGCAATGCCTGGCAAGTGGAGACCCCAGCATGACGAAACGCCTGAGCCACGGCATGGGCCTGGAACCGGTGGAAGCCGACTGGCCGGCGCTGACCGAAGCGGAGGTCGCCGCCCTGCTGCAAGACTTCCCGCAGGCCGGTGGCGAAGTCCGCCTGACCTGGCACAGCCCGCGGCCGTTCTCCGCCGCCGCATTGGTGGAAACCGCCAACGGCCCGCTGTTCGTCAAGCGCCATCACCCGAGCGTGCGCACGGCTGACTGGCTTGAGGAGGAGCACGCGCTCCTCGATCACCTGGCCCGCCACGGCGCGCCGGTCGCGCAGGTATTGCGGGATAGCCACGGCCGCAGCGCCATCGAACGGGACGGCTGGACCTATGAAGTCCACCAGAAGGCGGAAGGCCTCGACCTGTACCGCGACGCATTGTCCTGGACGCCGTTCCAGCACAATGCCCACGCCTTTGCGGCCGGCGCCGCACTGGCGAAACTGCACCGCGCTGCGGAAGGTTTCAATGCGCCTTCGCGCAGCGCCAGCGTACTGGTCAGCAACCTCAACCTGTTCGGCGCGCCGGACCCGTTGGCCGCCATCGAAGCGACCTTCGCCCAGGCACCCGCCCTCGCCGAGTACCTGCAAGCACGCCCCTGGAGGGAAACGTTCAGCGAACTGCACCTTCCGCGGCAACGGGAACTACTGCCCTACCTGCAACGCCAGCCGGCACTCTGGACGCATAACGACTGGCATGCCTCCAACCTGTTGTGGAGCGAGGATAGCCCGCAGGCGCAGGTGGTCTCGGTGCTGGATTTCGGCCTGAGCGACCGCAGCTTCGCGCTGTTCGACCTGGCCACCGCCATCGAGCGCAATCTGGTGCCCTGGCTGGAGCTGGACCAGGGCCGCGCCGCCGTCGCCGACCTCGATGCACTGGACGCCCTGCTGCAGGGCTACGCCAGCGTGCGCCCGCTCGGTCGCGATGACCTGCTCGCCCTTGCCGCGCTGCTGCCGCTGGTGCACGCGGATTTCGCGCTGTCCGAGGTCATCTACTTCCACGGCATCCTCGGCTCGGCCGAGAGCGCTTCGCTGGCCTACGACAACTACCTGATCGGCCATACCCGCTGGTTCCTCGACGCCGAAGGCCAGCGCTTGCAGAACCATATCCGCCAACTGGCCGCGAAGGTGAAATGAGATGAGCGAACCGCTGGTCACCGCGCACTGGCTGGCCGCCGCGCTGGACAACCCTCGCCTGTGCCTGCTGGACGCCAGCGTGGAACTGGCGGCCCCCGAATTCGATGGCGACTACCGCGTAAAGAGCGGCCACGACGGCTGGCTCGCCGGGCACATCCGCGGCGCACGCCATGCCGACCTGCTGGACGAGCTGGCCGATCCGCAAGCCTCCTGCAGCTTCGCCCTGCCCGATCCACAAGTGGCGCAGGACGCCCTGCAGGCACTCGGGGTCGGCGACGACTCGCTGGTGGTGATCTATGACCGCAGCGACGGTTTCTGGGCTGCGCGCCTGTGGTGGATGTTGCGCAGCCTGGGCATTGATGCAGCCGTGCTGGATGGGGGACTACGCGCCTGGATCGCCGCCGGATATTCGCTGGAGCAAGGCGAATCTTCCCAGACGGGAAACGGGACGCTGTCGGCCCCGGCGCAGTACCGGGACGGCTTCTGGATCGACCGCCACGACGTCGAGAAAGTCGTCGCGGGAGAGTCTCCTGGCACACTGGTCTGCGCCCTGTCCGCCGCCCTCTTCGACGGCAGCGCCGTCACCCGTTACGCGCGCCGTGGGCACATCCCCGGCAGCAGCAACCTGCCCGCGCGCAGCCTGTTCGACGACGACGGCCGCTACCGGCGCGGCGCGGCGCTGAGGGAAGCGCTCGCCGGGCTGCACCAGGTCGAACCACCCTTGCTGCTGTACTGCGGCGGGGGCATCTCCGCCGCCGCCCTCGCCCTGGCGCTGACGCTCGCCGGGGAAACACGGGTCGCGATCTACGACGGCTCGCTGCAGGAGTGGGCCGCAGAGCCCTCGCTGCCATTGACCACCGGAGCAGCTCCGGCCTGACCGCCCGTTCGCGGGCACTCACGTTTCATATCCAAGGCCATCCGTTTCGCACGGGAGGGGCTCGGCCCCGTGCATTCCCGGCGCACGCCCCGGCGATTTTCAGGAGCGTTCCATGCAGTACCTGCCGCGCCCAGCGCGCACGCGATTTCCCCTCAGCCTGCTGACCCTGGCCGTGCTGCTGGCCAGCGGCCCCGGCCACGCCGAAGACGCCACGACCCTGGACACCGTGACGGTGATCGGCCACGACACCGAGAGCTACGCCAGCGGCCGCGCGTCGGTCGGCGGCTTCGGCGAGGCACCGTTGCTCGATACGCCCGCCTCCATCTCGGTGTTCAACCAGGCGCTGCTCAAGGACCAGCAGGCACGCCTGCTCAGCGATGTGCTGAAGAACGACGCCTCCACCGGCGAGGCCTACGCACCGGTGGGCTACTACGAGAACTTCGAGATCCGCGGCTACTCGCTCAACGCCGCCAGCAGCTACAAGATCAACGGCCGCACCATCACCGGCGAGCAGAACGTGGCGCTGGAGAACAAGGAGCAGGTCGAAGTGCTCAAGGGCTTGTCCGGCCTTCAGAGCGGCGTGTCCGAGCCCGGCGGGGTGATCAACTACGTCACCAAGCGCCCGCAGGACGTGCGCTCGGTGACGCTGGGCACCGACGATGAGGGTGGCCGCTACGTCGCCACCGACGTCGGCGCCTGGCTGGATAGCGAGCAGACCGTCGGCGTGCGGGTCAACCTCGCCCACGACGACCTGCGCTCCTATATCGATCACACCGACGGCCAGCGCGACTTCGCCTCCCTGGCACTGGACTGGAACCTCTCGCCCAACGCCCTCTGGCAATTCGACGCCGAATACCAGAACCGTCGCCAGCCCTCGGCACCCGGCTACCAGTTGCTCGGCGGTGCGCAGCTGCCCCACGACATCGACCCGCACGACCGCATCGGCTACCAGAGCTGGGCCGACCCGGTGCGCATCGAATCGCTGAACCTCAATACGCGCTTCGAGTACCGCTTCGACGACGCCTGGACCGGCACCCTCAGCGCCTCGCGCAGCAAGGTGGTGATCGACGACTACAGCGCCTTCCCCTGGGGCTGCTACGGCGCGGCCAGCTGCGCCGATTCCGCCGTGCCGAACTACTTCAGCCCCGAAGGCGACTACGACCTCTACGACTTCCGCAGCCCCGACGACACCCGCCGCAACGACGAACTGGAAGCCGCCCTGCACGGCCAGTTTGCCACCGGCTGGCTGCGCCACGAGCTGACTGTCGGCACCTCGGCCTTCCGCCGTGTGCTGGACAGCCGCCCGGAGCTCAACGAGTGGGTCGGCACCGGCAACATCTATACCGGCATCGGCGCCGTGGAGCCTTTCGACGGCGAGCCCGGCCACAGCTACCGCCACCTCGACAGCCGCCAGTACGGCCTGTTCGCCAGCGACCGCCTCTCCTTCAATGACCAATGGCAGGTCGTGCTGGGCGGGCGCCAAGTGCGCCTGGACGAGCGCACCTTCGACAGCGAGGGCGACACCACCCGGCATACCCGCCGCGCGGAGTTCCTGCCCAACGGCGCGGTGATCTTCAAGCCGCGTGCGGACATCTCCATCTACGGCAGCTACAGCAAGGGCCTGTCCCTGGGCGGCGAGGCACCCTGGTTTGCCAGCAACGCCGGCGACACCCTGGCGCCCACCTCCTCGCGCCAGGTGGAATTGGGCATCAAGCAGGAGCTGGCCGGCTTCGACTGGAGCGCCGCGCTGTTCCAGATCCACCAGGCCTACCAGTTCGCCCGGCCCAACGGCGACGGCAGCTTCACCTACGTGCAGCAAGGCCAGCAGAAGAACAGCGGGCTGGAGTTGTCCGCCAGTGGCCGGGTAACCTCCGCGCTGCAATTGAGCGGCAGCCTCGCGGCGATCCGTTCGCGGGTGGTGAACAGCGGCACGGACGATTACGAAGGCCACCAGGCGATCAATGTCCCGCGCCTGCGCGCGAGCCTGCAGGCGGACTACGCGCTGGCCGAAGTGCCGGGGCTTTCGCTGCTGGGCGCGGCGCGCTACAGCGGCGCCAAATATGCTGACCGCGATGGCGCAGTAGAAGTCGGCGGCTACACCGTGTATGACGCCGGCGCACGCTTCAGCACCCGCATCGGCGACTACCCGACCGTGCTGCGGCTGAGCGTCGACAACCTGTTCGACAAGCGCTACTGGCGCGATGTCGGTGAATATTTCGGCGACGGCTACCTGTTCCAGGGTGCGCCGCGCACGGCTCGCCTGACGGCGAGCGTCAACTTCTGAGGTAAGCGCGAATGTCTACTCTGGAAATCGTCGCGGTGATCGTCAACGTGCTCGGGGTCTGGCTCACCGCAAGGCGCATCCGCTGGTGCTGGCCGGTGAACGTGGTGGCGGTGCTGCTCTACGCCTGGATCTTCTTCAGCGTGAAGCTCTACTCCGACATGCTCCTGCAACTGGTCTTCGTGGTCCTGCAGTTCTACGGCTGGTGGCAGTGGAGCAAGGGTGGCAGCGACCACGGCAAGGTGCGCGTCGAACGCCTGCCCCCCTCCACCGCTATCACCAGCTGCCTGGCCGGTGCCGTGGGCGCCTTCGCCCTGGGCTGGGCGATGCACACCCACACCGACGCCGCCCTGCCCTGGATGGACGCCGCGCTGACCGCCTTCAGCCTGGTGGCGAGCTTCTGGGCGGCGCGCAAATACGTCGCCAGCTGGTGGCTGTGGATCATCCTCGACGTGCTCTACACCGGGGTCTTCCTGTACAAGGCGCTGTACCTCACCGCCGGGCTCTACGCCGGCTTCGTGGTGCTGGCGATCTACGGCCTGCTGGCCTGGCAACGCGAGCTGCATGACGAACCGCCCAGCGCTCCGGCACTGGCCGGCAACTCCTGAGGACCGCCATGCTCTACCAGGCCATCCCGCCGCACTACGCGCGTATCCGCGACCAGTTGGCCGCGGACATCGCCCAGGGGCGCTTCCTCGCCGGGCAGAAGCTGCCGCCCGAGCGCGACCTCGCCGAGCGCTTCGAATGCACCCGCGTGACCCTGCGCCAGGCCCTGCAACAGCTGGAAACCGAGGGTCTGATCTACCGCGAGAACCGCCGTGGCTGGTACCTCAGCCCGCCACGCATCGACTACGACCCGACGCGGCTGGTCAGCTTCATGGACTACGTGCGCCTGCAAGGCCGTGAGCCGATGACCGAATGCCTGAGCGCCGAACGCCGCCGCGCCGGCGCCTGGCTGGCCGCGCGGATGAACCTCCCCTCGCCGGACGAGCCCGTCTTCCGCCTGCACCGCCGCCGGCTGATCGACGGCCGCCCGGTGCTGGTGGAGATCAACACCCTGCTCGCCAGCTGGTGTCCCGACCTGCTCGACACGCGCCTGGACCGCTCGCTGACCACCTTGCTGCGCGAGCGCTTCGGCAAGGTGCAGACGCGCTGCACGCTGAACCTGCGCCTGGGCACGGTCAACGACGATCACGCCGAACTGCTGCAACTGGCCTCCGGCGCCAGCAACCTGGTGCTGGAACGCCTGAACTACGCCGAGGACGGCCTGCTGGTGGAATTCGACCAGGAATTCTGGCGGCCGGATGCGGTGTCCGTGGCGGTCCAGGCGGATTTTCCGTCACGACCGCTTATAGCCGAATAAGTAATTAACAAATGCTAATTCAGTATTTCTGGTTCTAACAGGATCAACGCTAGGCTAGCTCCAACTCACCACTAACGGCTTGTCCCAAAGCCTTCTGGAGCCGCCATGGACCGCACCGACAACATCATCGACCTCGCCCGCCACCGCACGCGCCGTCAGGCACGCCGCCAGGCCGAGCTGATGTGGATGCTGTATGCCCAACGGGCCGGCTACGACGCCTTGCAGATCGTCCAGCAGAGCCGCGACAGCGGCCGCCGCGAGGCCTGATCGTGGGCCTGTCGCTTTCCACGGAGCTGCCGGCCGTGGAGTTCGACGCCACGCCCGGCACCACCGAAGACCCCATCGGCGAGCGGGTCGCCAGCAACCTGCTGCGCCTGCGCGCCAAGCGCAACCTCTCCCTCGATGGTCTGGCCCGCCTTTGCGGCGTGAGCCGCACCATGCTCGCGCAGATCGAGTCCGGCCGCAGCGTCCCGTCGATCAAGGTACTGTGCAAGATCGCCCAGGGCCTGAAAGTCTCGGTTGCCGCCTTCCTCGACGACCGCGCCTTCGACGGCGTGGCCGTGCTGCCCGCGCGCGACAGCAAACGCCTGGTCAGCGGCGACGGCGCCTTCGTCAGCCGCGCACTGTTCCCCTTCGACGTCTCGCGCCAGGTGGAATTCTACGAACTGCGCCTCAAGGGCCTGGCCATCGAACACTCCACCGGCCATGCGCCGGGCACCCAGGAAAACCTGGTAGTCGCCCAGGGCGTGCTGGAAATCAGCGTCAACGAAGAACGCTTCCTCCTCGGCACCGGCGACTCCATCCTGTTCTACGCCGACCAGCCGCACAGCTACCGGAATCCGGCGGATAGCGAGGCAGTGGCGTATCTGGTGACGACCTATGCGGAGCGGTTGGACTGACGCCAACGCAGACCAAAAAAGGGGCGCCTCAGGCGCCCCTTTTTCTTTGCTTGACCAATCCGTGCAAGTCTTTCTGACGCCCGATCAGACAACTAATCCAGACTGATCTGAATGACAAGCCTGGGGAAATGCTGCTGGGATGTGCGCTCACGCGGAACGGACTCCCTCAAATGCCCAACCAATCCCGTCGTGTTCTCAACGACTCCCGCCCCGACCTTGGTCCTATTAACGCCAATCATCTATTTATGGGCTTGGCGTTTGCTTACTCCATAAAAGCGAAAAAAGAAAACAAGCCTATCTCGGCAGAAACAGCTTACCTGGCAAATAAAAACAGAAAGCATCTTCCTTTTCGGCAATTTAACAAACTAAGGAATCTGCCATGAAGAAGGGTTTCAAAAGGAACCTGCTAAGACCATGGTTATGGTTTCTACTGACCATTGCATTAATCGGCTGCTCTGCGGCGGATAGCAAGAATGAAACGGCCGCTGGAAATATACAGGCCATCAACCACACCACCCATGGCATCAACTGGCTAAAAGTCAATGGCTATGGGGCTGATGGTGGTGGCGGGCGTTCTTGTTGCATCGTCATGCCGGTCAAATGGCGGCCGGGTTTGAAAGCGCATATCGAGTGGGAGGTTGATCCTGAACCGTATGGTTATTCCAAGTGGCCTACAGATACTGAAGGCTATCGAGCGGCGATGGAAAAACATAGGGCTAATTACAAGCGCTACAGCGAAACCGTTGATATCCCTGAATGGCCAGGCACAGAGTCCTGTGATCTCAAGGTGCACTTCCTRGTTTGCAATCAGGTCAAGGTGACAACTTCCTGCTGGGTGACGTGGAGCCCTAATTACCCAATACAGGAGCCAGATCAAATGAAGGAGCCAGCCGTATGTCCGAAGTAAAAAAAGAAAAGAAGTAAGTGGACAAGGTCTGGGTGCCGCCGGTATTTCCCGTGGCTGGGCGTTTGCCTACCGATCCACGGCTGATTTCGGATAACAGAGAAAAGTCACTTCGGTGTGAAGGTGGTTTCTGTCTGCTATCCCCGGTTAAACCAAGGAGCTTGCGGTGAAGGATATGAGAATAACGCTAGTGATGCGCTTGTGGTTGGGCTTGACAAGTCTAGCCCTGGCGGCCTGCTCTTCGGCCGATAATGACAATGAAACGGCCGCTGGAAATATACAGGCCATCAACCATACCACCCATGGCATCAACTGGCTGAAGGTGAATGGCTATGGGGCAGATGGTGGGGGCGGGCGCTCTTGTTGCATCGTGATGCCGGTCAAATGGCGGCCTGGATTGAAAGCACATATCGAGTGGGAGGTTGATCCTGATCCATATGCAGATGCTCCGCCACTTGGTTCCGATGAGTTTAGGGCTTTTATGGCTGAGCATAAAAAAAACTATAGGCACTACAACGAAACCGTTGATATTCCAGAATGGCCCGGTACAGAGTCCTGTGACCTCAAGGTGCACTTCCTAGTTTGCAATCAGGTCAAGGTGACAACTTCCTGCTGGGTGACGTGGAGCCCTAATTACCCAATACAGGAGCCAGATCAAATGAAGGAGCCTGCCGTATGTCCGAAGTAAAAAAAGTGAAAGACAAGGTGTGGGTTCCGCCAGTATTTCCCATGGCGGGGCGTTTGCCTACCGAAAAATTGGTGGGGCGGTTGCAGAAGCTGAGTGCAACACGGTTACTGGATTGAAGCAGGTGCATCATGCTGCAACGCCACTACCTCTGTCATGACCTCAATCGGG
>NZ_MACM02000144.1:0-31261 GCF_001675465.2 Pseudomonas sp. AU12215 | reverse complement strand
GGCTTCGCCGACTCCGTGGTGAACGTCAACGTCACCCCGGTCAACGACGCGCCGACTACCGCCGACCAGTCCAAGACCACCGCCGAAGACACCGCGCTGACCGGCAAGATCGTCGCCACCGATGTCGATGGCGACACCCTGAGCTATGCCGTCCAGAGCGGCACAGCCCATGGCACGCTGGTGCTCAACACCGCCACCGGCGACTACACCTAYACSCCGGCCAAGGACTACAACGGCCCGGACAGCTTCACCGTCCGCGTCAGCGACGGTAAAGGCGGCTTCGYCGACTCCGTGGTGAACGTCAACGTCACCCCGGTCAACGACGCACCGACCACCGCCGACCAGTCCAAGACCACCGCCGAGGACACCGCCCTTGCCGGCAAGATCGTCGCCAGCGAYGTCGATGGCGACACCCTGAGCTATGCCGTAAAAACCGGCGTGGCCCATGGCACACTGRCGCTCAACACAGCCACCGGCGACTACACCTACACGCCGGCCAAGGACTACARCGGCCCGGACAGCTTCACCGTCCGCGTCAGCGACGGTAAAGGTGGCTTCGCCGACTCCGTGGTGAGCGTCAACGTCACCCCGGTCAACGATGCCCCCGAAGCCAAGAACGACACCAAGTCCACCGGCGAGAACACCACCCTCAGCAGCCAGGTACCGGTGGCGACCGATATCGACAGCTCGGTCAACCCCAATGGCTACGCGCTGGTACAAGGAGTGGGCAGCGGCAACGGCAGCCTGACCTTCAACGCCAACGGCAGCTATGTGTTCAACCCCGGTACCGACTTCGACTCGCTCGCTCCGGGCGAGAGCCGCCAGGTGACCTTCACCTACACGGCGAAGGACGCCGAGGGTGCGGTCAGCGCACCGGCCACCGTGACCATCACCGTCAATGGCGCCAACGACGCGCCCAACGGCGCCGACAAGACCATCACCCTCGACGAAGACAGCAGCCGCAGCTTCAGCGCGACCGACTTCGGCTTCAGCGACGTCGACCACAACGACGCCCTCAGCGCCGTGCGCATCGACAGCCTGCCCGCCAACGGCAGCCTGAAGCTCAACGGCACCGCCGTGACTGCCGGCCAGGTGATCGACGCCGCCGACCTCGGCAAGCTGGTCTTCACCCCGGCGGCCAACGCCAACGGCAACAACTACGCCAACTTCACCTTCTCGGTGAAGGACAGCAACGGCGCTTTCGACGCTACGCCGAACAAGATCACCCTCAACGTCACCCCGGTGAACGACAATCCGGTGGCCGTGAACGACAACTTCACCCTCAGCGGTCTGCAAGGCAACTACTGGGGCTACCGCGAAGGCACCGATGGCGCCAACCTCACCAGCCTCAGCCAGGTAGCAGCCTTTATCGCCGGCAAGGCCGCCGCCGCGACCTTTACCGCCACTTCGCTGAGCTACAACCTCAGCGGCGGCGACCTGGGCGGCGACGGCAACCTGCAGAAATTCCTGGGCAATGACGCCGGCTCGCTGAACACCGACCCGGCGAACACCTCCGACGCGATCATCCAGCTGACCGGCGCAATCAACCTCAACGCCGGCAACTACCAGCTGCGGGTCAACGCCGACGATGGCTTCAGCATCAAGATCGACGGCGTGGAAGTCTTCCGCTACGACGCGAACCAGAGCCCGACAGGCCGCGAATCGGCGGTGTTCACCATCGCCCAGAGCGGTAACCACAGCATCGAGATCGTCTACTGGGATCAAGGCGGCCAGGCCCAACTGCAGGTCGAGATGCGTCCGCAGGGCGGTACCTACGCAACCGTCGGCGGCACCGCGCTGACCCACGCCGTGGGCGAGTTGGTGACCAATGAAGACACCCCGCTGACCATCGCGCCGAAAACCCTGCTGGATAACGACAGTGATGTAGACGGCGACAGCCTGTCGATCCTCAGCGTCCAGGGCGCGGTGAACGGCACCGTCAAACTGGACGGCGGCAACGTCGTGTTCACGCCGAACAAGGACTTCAACGGTACCGGCAGCTTCACCTACACCATCAGCGACGGCCACGGCGGCACCAGCACCGCGACCGTCACCGTGGGCGTCACCGCGGTGAACGACGCGCCAACCCTGCTGGCCGACACCGCCACCACCAAGGAAGACACGTCGGTCAAGATCGACGTACTGGCCAATGACACCGACGTGGACGGCGACAAACTCACCGTCAGCGCCGCCAGCGCCAGCAACGGGAGCGTAGTGATCAACACCGACGGTACTCTCAGCTACACGCCCAAGACCAACTTCAGCGGCAACGACACCATCAGCTACACCGTCAGTGACGGCCATGGCGGCACCGCCACCAGCACCGTCGCGGTCAGTGTCAGCCCGGTGGCCGATGCACCGCAGCTGATCAGCGGCAGCATCTTCCAGCTCAACCCGGGTGCGGTAACCATCAGCACCACCCAGGAAGTCACCCGCGCCGTGCTGGAGCAGGAAACCGGCCTGTCCAACAACGCCCTCAACGCCATCGACCCGCCCAAGGGCGCGCTGAACGATCCGGGCAACGTCACGGTGATCGACGGCGCTCTGACCAGCTCGGACTACAGCCTCACCGCTGGCAGCAAGATCAACTTCACCTGGGCCTTCACCAACGGCGAGAACACCGTCAGCGAAATCCAGGACGGCTTCAACGACATCGTTGCCCTGGTCGTCACTGACCCCACCGGCGCCAGGCAGGTCATCCAGGTGACCTCCTCGGAACAGCTGGGCGCCAGCGTGAACGGCAACGGCATCCAGAGCTTCACCGCGACCCAGAGCGGCAACTACCACTTCGACTGGCTGGTGCTCAACGGTGGTGACAATGGCAAGGACTCCAGCCTGGCCATCAGCAACACCACCGTGACCTTCGGCGGCAAGACCTACGGCTCGGCCGTGGACATCGCCCTGACCACCGGCCTGACCGACACCGATGGCTCCGAGAGCCTGAGCGTGAAGATCAGCGGTGTGCCGACCGATGCAGCATTCACGGCGGGGACCAAGACCGGCGCCGACACCTGGACCTTCACCGAGGCGCAACTGCACGACCTGCAGCTGCTCACTGCGGTGAACTACACCGGCACGCTGAACCTGAACGTCACCGCCATCGCCACCGAGTCCGACGGCAGCACTGCCAGCACCAGCGGCACCCTCTCCGTCACCGTCGCCACCACCACCAGCACCACGGCCAGCAACAACAACGACCTGCTGCACGGCCTGGATGGCAGCGACACCCTCAGCGGCGGCAACGGCCACGACATCATCTACGGCGGTACCGGCAACGACACCCTCAACGGTGGCAACGGCAATGACTCGCTGTATGGCGGCGCAGGCAACGACACCCTCAACGGTGATGCCGGCAACGACCTGCTGGTGGGCAACGAGGGCAACGACATCCTCAACGGCGGCGCGGGTGACGACATCCTGATCGGCGGCAAGGGCAGCGATACCCTCACCGGTGGCTCGGGTGCCGATACCTTCCTGTGGCGTGCGGGGGATACCGGCAGTGCGACCATCACCGACTTCAAGGCCAGCGAGGGTGACCGCATCGACCTTAGCGACCTGCTGCCCGATGCCGCGCACAACGACATCCTCAGCTACCTGAAGGTGGACACCACGACCTCGACCCTGCAGGTGAGCACCACCGGGCAGATCAACAATGGCGGTGCCGCGGACGTCACCATCAAGCTGAGCGGCGTCGACCTCTCCGCCTACGGCTCGACCTCCACCGAGATCGTCAACAAGCTGGTGGCGGGTTCCGACCCGGTGGTCAAGACTGAGCATCACTGATCCGCGGTTGCCGCAAGGCTGCCAAACGGTCAGGCTCTGACACGGCGACAGCGGGGCCACCCTTCGGGGTGGTTCCGCTGTCGCTCCTTCACATCACGATAAATGGGGACGGGTCGATGCTGTACATCCAGCGCAACGCCGAGGGAAAAGTGGCGCGCGTCGAGGACGCCGAATTCGAAGGCGCCACCGGCACGCTGCCGGCGGACCATCCGGACATCCAGGCCTGGGCGGCCGAAAGCAGCCTGCTGCAGCTCAAGCAGAGCGATCTGGACATGATCCGGGTACTGGAAGACCTGATCTCGGTGCTGATCACCAAGGGCGTGATCCGCATCACCGACCTGCCGCCGGCGGCGCGCTCGAAACTGCTCAACCGGACCCAGGCGCGGGAAGCCCTGGGCGGGCTGACGCGGCTGATCAACGACGACGAGGAAACGGGGCTGATCTGAGCCCCGTTTTCCTTTGCGCGACGGCCCCGCGGCATCCCCTGTAGGAGCGAGCTTGCTCGCGAACGGCCCCGCAGCGGGGCAAATTCGCGAGCAAGCTCGCTCTTACAGAAAGCAGCTCCGTATTAGCTTTGGCTCTGAAGACTTCCAGAGAAGCATCAGCGCACTCCGGACTGCCCCTTTCAGGAGGCCTCGTTGAAGCGCAGTTTCAGGGGTTGAGCGACATGGATGTCGCGAGAGCCACGATGGGCCAGGGATGGCCCKTCGTGGCGKGCCCCTGAAACTTCGRTTCAACGAGGGTATTTTTCGCCYAAGCGAAAAACCGGATGGAGGGGCAAGACCTTTGCCTCCTTTGGGTGGGGCGGCCATCCGTCGTTTGCCAAAGGAGGTCGCCCGAGGGGGCGAAACGGAAAGTCCGCGCGTACGCCGAAGCGGCGCAGAAACAACGAAGCTCGGGCAACAGCATCGCGGACAAAGTCCGCTCCTACGAAAAGCACCCCGCCCCGCCGTCGATCACCAGGGCGCCGGCCCACCGAACAACTGCCCCTGCACGCCCTGAATCCCCATCTCTTTCAACACCCGGAATTCCCCGGCCGTCTCCACGCGCTCGGCGATCAGCGGCAGGTCGATGCTGTGCGCGGCCCGCTGCATCGCCTCGATGAACAGGCGCTTGTCGTTCTCCTGGTCGATGTGGCGGATGTGGCTGCCGTCCACCTTGAGATAAGCCAGGCCCAGACGAGCCAGGTTGCCGATCATGCTGAAGCGCCCACCGAAGTGCTGCAGGCTCAGGCGATAACCCAGCTCGCCAAGGCGACGGGTCAGCACCTCCAGCACCGCTTGTGCCGGCAACTGGTCTTCCTCCAGCTCCAGGGTCAGGCGCCCGGCGAACTGCGGATGCTGCTTCAGCAGGTCGAATACCCGGGTGGTCGCCCACTCGTCACGCAGCAACGCGGCGGACAGGTTCAGCGCCAGCGGGCGATTGTGCCTGGCCATGTCGGCCAGCACGCTTTCGAGCATCAGCAGGTCCAGCCGCGCGGTCCAGCCGAAGCGGTCCAGCCAGGGCAGGAAGCGCCCGGCGGCGATGCTGCCGCCCTGCCCGTCCGGCAGGCGCGAGAGCACCTTGTAGTGCAGCACGACCTGCGGATCGGCGCAGGACACCACCGCCTGGAAATGCAGCTGGAAGCGCTTGTGCACCAGCGCCTCGTCCAGCAACTGGTGCCAGGTGTGGCGCTCCTCCGCGACCGGTTTCGCCCCGCCCTGGAGGAAGGCCCAGCAGCTGTCGTTCTGTCGTTCGGCCTGCACCAGCGCCTCATCGGCGCGCTGCAACAATGCCTGCGCCGATTCGCCGGAAACGAAAGGCACCAGCCCCAGGCACGCCACCGGGCTCACATCGCTGGCGCCGGTGGAGACCAGCGCGGCCAGCATGCCTTCCAGGCGCATCGCCAGCGCCGGTGCGTCCTCGGGCATCAGCCCTGGCGCCAGCATGACGAACTCGCCGCCGCGGCTGCGCGCCAGGGTCAGGCCGGCACCCAGGCCCTGCCCGGCCAGGCGCAGCTGGTCCGCCACGGCCTTGAGCAACTGGTCGACACGCTGGCCGCCCAGGCGCTGGTTGAGTCCGGCGAGGTCGTTGACCCGCAGCACCAGCAGCACGCCGCTGCTGACCTGATCCTCGGCGCTCAGTCGGTTGTGCAGCTGCATGTCGAAGAAGCGCCGGTTGCCCAGCCCGGTCAGGCTGTCCTGATAGGCCTCGTCGCGCAGGCGTTCGCTGCGCTGGGCCTGTTCCTGGAACAGCGCCTTGAGCTTCTCCACCATCTGGTTCATCGCCTGCACCACACGGCGCAGTTCAGGGGTACGCGGCAGCTCCGGCAGGCTGAGGAACTCGCGGCGGGCGATGGCGTGCGACTGCTCCACCATGTAGTCCAGCGGCTTCAGCTGGCGGCGCAGCAGGATGGCGCCGAGCACGGCGCTGGCGATGCCGCACAGTACCAGCCAGAGCAGGCTGCCCAGGGCGCTCTGCCAGAGCTTGGCGATGGCGAACATCGGGTGGCTGAGCACCTCGACCCGTGCTGCCTGGGTCCAGCCGCGGCTGACGATGGCATCGCCGCCGGCCGAGTGCAGGTCGATCAGAGAAATGAACCACTGCGGCACCTTGGCCGCCACCGCGTCGGGCACCCCGGTACGCTCGACCATGACCTTGCCGGAGGCCAGGTCGATCACACGGATGCTCTCGAAGTAGCCACTGTCGAAGATCGAGCTGACCATCAGCTCGACCATCGCCGGGTCGTCGATGTTCGGCGTCAGCGACAGACCCAGCGCGGTGGCCGCGTCCTGGGCGTGGGAGCGCAGCTGGTTGCCGTACTGCTCGCGCGAGCTTTCCAGGCTGACCATGAAGCTGCCGCTGAAAGCGACCACCAGGAACAGGCAGATGGCGATCAACAACTGTTTGAACAGGGACATCGTGTCTCCAGGCTCCCCCCAGAGGAGCTATTCGTTCGAAGGGAATCCTTCGGCCTTCATCTTCTTCAACAGGTCCTGCCAGCGCGACAGCCGCTTGCTGTCGCCCACCTGCTTGCCGCCACCCGCGCCGCTGCCGGCGAGCCACAGGCCCTCGCCGTTGAAGGCGTACACCGGCTGCAGGTCGCTGCGCTGGCTGGCCGGCAGGATGCTGCCGATCAGGTTGTCCAGCACCAGTGGCACGGCATCGGGCCTCGGGTAGTAAGTCAGCACCATATGCGCCTGGTTCAAACGCAATGCCTTGACGTAGGTAATGCGCAGCTTCTGCGCCGGCACGCCCAGATGTCGCAGGCTGATGTACTTGGCGATGGCGAAGTCCTCGCAATCGCCGGCGCCCTTGAGCAGCGCCTCGACCGGCGTGGCCCAGTAGTCCACCTCGTGCCAGAGGCTGAGGTCGTCGGTAAAGCGCAGCTGGTCGTTGAAGAAGCGATTGACCGCCTGCAGCTGGTCGCGTTCTGCAGCAGTGGACTGCTCCGCGAGCATTTTCTGCCAGGCATCGATACGCACCTGGCCATCGCCCAGCGGACCGTATAGGCGCGCGGACTGCTCGCTGATCAGCTTGAAATCCCACTCGACCTGCTGTGCGCCCGCCAGGACGAACGATGCGGCCAGCACCAGGGCCAACGACCCTGGCCAGCAACGGCGCAACATCCTCGAACAACGGCTGAACACGATCGCGACTACTCGACTGCGAGCGCCGGCAACCAGCTGCAGGCGCAGGGGTCGCATGGTGCAGACTGGGCGCGAAAAAAACAATGGCACAATGCAATCACTGCATTGTGCCATCACCGGATGACGCGGCCTGGAGGGATGTCAGCCGCGCCGGAGAGGGGAGCGCGTTCAGCTCTTTTCGGGCGGGGTCACGATGTCGAACCAGAAGTCGAAGTCATCGAGCAGGCCGAACAACTTCGCCAGCAACAGCGGGTTGCCCGAGCTCTTGAGCTTGCCCTCGAACACCAGGCGCACCGGCGAAACCTCCTTGAGCATCAGGCGGTTGAGGTCGGCGCGGTCGATGGTCACGGTCTGCCCGGCGTTTTCGCTCTGCACGCCCTTGATGTTGTTCAGGTGCGAGTTCTTCAGCTCCAGCAGGTACTGCTCGTTCTTGTCCGGCAGCACCAGGTTGATGCTGAAGTCCTCGCCTTCGGCCTTCTGCGCATTCATCCGCACGCCGAGGTAGTCGAACAGCAGGCCGGTATCCATGGCCGCCAGCGCATCGGGATTGCTGACGCGCAGCGATGGCAGGTTCCGCGGTACGCCGTTGCGCAGCTCCTGCGCGGCAACCAGGTAGCTGTTGCGCCAGCCGGCGTTCTCCGCCTGGTAGCCGAGCTGCTCCAGGGCGTCCGCCTGCAGGTTGCGCGCGGCCTGGTTGGTCGGGTCGGCGAAGACCAGCTTGTTCACCACCTCCACCACCCAGCGGTATTCACCCTTGTCGAACGAGGCCTTGGCCATCTGCAAAAGGTGATCGGCACCGCCCATGAACTCGACGTACTTCTTCGCCGAATCCTCCGGCGCCAGCGGGTTCAGGGTCGCCGGGTTGCTGTCGTAGTAGCCCAGGTACTTGTTCACCACCGCACGCACGTTGTGGCTGACGCTGCCGTGGTAGCCACGGTTGAACCACTCGTTGGCCAGCTCCGGCGGCACCTTCAGGCGCTCGTGGATCTGGTTGATGGTCACCCCGTTGTTGGCCAGGTGCAGCGTCTGGTCGTTCAGGTAGCCGTACATGTCACGCTGCTTCTCCAGCGTGCGGACGATGTCCTCGTGGCCCCAGCGCGGCCAGTTGTGCACGGCGAACATCACCTCGGCCTTGTCGCCGAAACGGTGCAGCGCCTCGTTGATGTACTTGCTCCACCCCAGCGGGTCGCGCGTCTCGGCACCGCGCAGGGTATAGAGGTTGTGCAGGGTGGCGGTGACGTTCTCGGCCATCAGCAACGCCTTCTGCTGCGGCAGCCAGACGTTCATTTCTGCCGGCGATTCGGTGCCCGGGGTGTTCTGGAAGGTGAAGGGCACGCCGTCGATTTCCAGGTCCTGCAACTCGCCATCGATCAGTTTCGTCGGCGCGATGATGCTCAGCGGGCCGTGTGCCACGCCCTTGCCGATGGCCATGTCCACCTGCCCCTGCGGGCCCTTGGGCAGAACGGTGCCGTACTGGTAGGTGGCACGGCGGATCATGGCGTTGCCGGCCATGACGTTTTCCTTGATCGCCGCCTCCATGAAGCCCTTGGGCGCGATGATCTGCACCTCGCCCTTGTCCACCTGCTCCTGGCTGACCAGGCCCTTCACCCCGCCGAAGTGGTCGACATGGGCATGGCTGTAGATGATCGCGCGGATCGGCTTCTGCCCCAGTTCCTGGCTCACCAGGGCGTAGGCAGCCTTGGAGGTCGCGGGGGTGGTCAGGGTGTCGATGACGATCCAGCCGGTCTTGCCTTCGATGAAGGTGGTGTTGGCCAGGTCGTAGCCGCGCACCTGGTAGATGCCGTCGGTGACCTTGAACAGCCCGTAGGACAGGTTCAGCTGCGCCTGGCGCATCAGGCTGGGATTGACGCTGCCCAGGTCTTTCGCAGCCTTGATGAAGTCGTAGTCGCCCAGTTGCCAGGCGACGCTGCCGTCATCGTTCTTGATCACCAGGTTGTCGGGGCGCTTGATCAGGCCCTTCTCCACCCGGTCGAAGTCGGCGCGATCGCTGAACGGCAGCGACTGGCGCACCTGTTCCTGGGCGGCTTCGGTGAAGGAGGTCGGCGGTTTGGGCTGCTCGGCGGCGATCAGCAGGCCGGGGCAGAGACCGGCCAGCAGGACGGCAGCGGAAAGACGGGACATTCGGAAGGCTCCGGTATTTGTTGTTGTGCTCGCACTATGCCGGCCGTCGCGCTAATAATTCCAATGCATTCCAATTTCAATATCGATGCAGGAAGCACATGAGCGATCTCCGCCAGCTACGCCACTTCGTCGCCCTCGCCGAGCACAGCCACTTCGCCCGTGCCGCCGATGTGGTGAATCTTAGCCAACCCGCCCTGTCGCGCAGTATCCAGGCGCTGGAGGGCCAGCTGAACTGCCAGCTGGTGGACCGCAACCCGCGCGGCGTCACCCTCACCGCCCACGGCCGGCTGGTACTGGAGCATGCCCGCCGACTGCTGGCTGGCGATCGCGCGCTGAAGAACGCGGTGCTGCAACTGGCGGACCTGGAAACCGGCGAGCTGCGCCTGGGCGCCGGCCCCTTCCCCGGCGCGCGACTGCTGCCCCAGGTACTGGCGCGCTACAGCAGCGCCCACCCGAAGGTGTCGATCCTGCTGTCCATCGAAAACTGGGGCGAATTGCAGCAGCGCCTGCTGGATGATGAGCTGGAGCTGTTCGTCGCCGACTACCGCGAACTGGAGGGCGACAGTCGCCTCGAGATTCTGCCGCTGCGCGAGCACCGCGGCGTGCTGTTCTGCCGGCCAGGGCATCCGCTGATGGCCGGCCAACCCTCGCTCGACAGCGTGCTCAGCTATCCGCTGGCGGGGCCGCGCCTGCCCCGCGACGCCCACGAGGGACTCTCGCGCATCCTGGGCCGCGCACAACCGTTGAGCGTGCAATGCGATGACGTGCTGATGCTCAAGGAGTTGGTGAAGGGCAGCGACGTGCTCTGCCTCGCGACCTGGGACGTGGTCGCCGCCGACGTCCAGGCTGGCAGGCTCGCCGTGCTGCCCTGGCCCAATGGCGAAGTGGCCGGGCGCGGCTCAGCCTACGCGCTGGTGCGGCACGCCGGCCGCAGCCTGTCGCCGGCGGCCAGCCAGTTCGTCGAGCTGTTGCTGGAGGAAGACGCGGCATTCAATACCGCGTCATGAGTGATTCCGCAGGAGGGCGTGGAGCGCAGCGATAGCCATCGGCCCCACGCTCCGATCGAACCGGCAACTCACCGGTGCCAACTCTGGTAGGGGCCACCGTAGTACGCCGGCGGTGGCGGCGCAGGGCGATAATAGTGCGGGCGATCACGCCAGCCTCCACGGTCGTGGTCATGCTCGTAGACCACGCAGCCGGTCAACGGAAGGATCATCAGTACAGCAGCGAAGAAACGACGCATGGCGCCTCCATCAAGCGAGCCGGCCGCCCCGCCGGGATGCGGGGCGTACATTCTTCCGGTCTCGCAAGATCAGACATTCCGCTCAGAACACGGTGCCGCGTCGAAAGGTAAAGCTTGGGTAAATCAGCCGTTTACAGTTTCCAGACGGCGAACCTTGCGGCTTTGCAGATGCAGCACGCCAAACAGCAGCACCTGCACCTTCTCGGTGACCGAACGCCGACGCGCCAGCAACAGCACCTCGCCCACATGCACCACCAGCAGGATCGCGGAGAGCCACAGCAGCGGGCGATGCAACTCGCCGAACGGATAGATCAGGTTGAGCACGGCAGCGAGCCAGAACATGGTCAGCGCGCCCTTGGCAAAGCTCAGCAACTCGGACATGGCGATGGATTCCTCAAGGTGAAGGTCGCAGCAGTCTGCCGCCGGCCACGCCCGCCACGCTCCTGCCTTTCGACTGGCCCGCGCACCAGGAAGCGGCGCCACGCTTCATTTGAGGGCAGGCGAACGCCCTCGCGTGCACCGAAAAACATCCACCACTCCACCGTAGCCCTTCTGCCCCGGCACTTTCGCCGACTTGGCACGCCGCTCGCTTTATTTCGCCTGTGCAGGAACGATCCGAAGCACTCGGACAGCGGCACCACAATCTGAAATGGATGACTAGGGTTCCGGCTCGCCAAGCGAGTGACTGGTCCGAGAGTCATCGACCTCCAGCGAGGTTACACGGCGGGACAAAAGCCCGGGAGACGAGAGCGACACGTGCCGCCCGACTCCTGCCTGCCCGACAATCGACTGGAGATGCTCCATGCGCAAGCCCCTTCTGACCGCCCTGCTCGCTGCCGGCCTCGCCGCCTTCAGCCTCTCAGCCTCCGCCGCCGCGAAGAACAGCTTCAACCTCTGCTGGACCATCTACGCCGGCTGGATGCCCTGGGAATACGCGGCCAGCCACGGCATCGTCGACAAGTGGGCGAAGAAGTACGGCATCGAGATCAAGGTCACCCAGCTCAACGACTACATCGAGTCGATCAACCAGTACACCGCGGGCCAGTTCGACGGCTGCACCATGACCAACATGGACGCCCTGACCATTCCCGCCGCCGGCGGCGTCGACTCCACCGCGCTGATCGTCAGCGACTTCTCCAACGGCAACGACGGCATCGTCCTCAAGGGCGAAGGCAAGACCCTGGCCGACCTCAAGGGGCAGAACGTCAACCTCGTGGAGCTCTCGGTCTCCCACTACCTGCTCGCCCGCGCGCTGGAAAGCGCCCGCCTGAGCGAGAAGGACGTGAAGACGGTGAACACCTCCGACGCCGACATCGCCGCCGCCTTCAACACCGACGAGGTGCAGGCCGTGACCACCTGGAACCCGATGCTCGCCGAGGCCCGCGCCAAGCCGGGCACTACCGAGGTGTTCAACTCCAGCCAGATCCCCGGCGAGATCATGGACATGATGGTGGTCAACAGCGCCGTCCTGAAGGACAACCCGGCCCTGGGCAAGGCCCTGACCGGCGCCTGGTTCGAAACCGTCGCGCTGATGCAGGGCGACAGCGCCGAAACCCGCGCCGCGCTGGAACACATGGCCAAGGCCTCGGGCACCGACCTCGCCGGCTACCAGAGCCAGCTCGCCACCACCAAGCTGTTTGCCACGCCGCAGGAGGCGCTGGCCTTTGCCACCAGCCCGAAACTGCCGGCGACCATGGACAAGGTCGCGGCCTTCTCCTTCGCCCACGGCCTGCTCGGCGAAGGCGCGAAAAGCGCAGCCGCGGTGGGCATGAGCTTCGCCGGCGGGCTTTCCACCGGCGACGCGAAGAATCTCAAGCTGCGCTTCGACCCGAGCTACGTGCAGATGGCGGCTGAGGGAAAGCTCTGACACCGGAGCCTGCAAGAGCCCCTCACCCTAACCCTCTCCCAGAGGGAGAGGGAACTGGTTGGTGCAGGTTGAAACCCTGGCATCCGCCGGCACGGACAACCCCCTCTCCCTCCGGGAGAGGGCTGGGGTGAGGGAAAAGCATCGGCACGAACTCACGCAAAGCAGTAAACGGCCCCAAAGGCCCGCAATAAACAGGTACGAAGCATGCGCCTGATCAACCGAATCCCCGACCGCAGCGGCCGCCTGTTCCTGGTGCTGCTGCCCTTCGCCCTGCTGCTGTTCGCCTACTTCGCGGGCTCCACCTCGCGGCTGGCGGAGAACCCCAACGACAAGCTGCTGCCCAGCGCCGCGCAGATGGCCGACGCGGTGAGCCGCCTGGCTTTCAGCGAAGACAAGCGCACCGGCGACGTGCTGTTCTGGCAGGACACCGGCGCCAGCCTGCAACGCCTCGGCCTGGGACTGGGCATCGCCGCCCTGCTCGGCCTGGTGCTGGGCATTGCCGCCGGCAGCGTGCCGCTGTTCGGTGCGCCGCTATCGCCGCTGCTCACCGTGCTGTCGATGATCCCGCCGCTGGCGATCCTGCCGGTGCTGTTCATCGTCTTCGGCCTCGGCGAGCTGTCCAAGGTGGTGCTGATCGTCATCGGCGTCGCCCCGTGCATCGCCCGCGACATCGAACAGCGCGCGAGGGAAATCCCCCGCGAACTGCTGATCAAGGCGCAGACCCTGGGCGCTAGCACCTGGACGCTGATCCTGCGCGTGGTGCTGCCGCAACTGATGCCGCGCCTGTTGATTTCCCTGCGCCTGATGCTCGGCTCGGCCTGGCTGTTCCTCATCGCCGCCGAAGCCATCGCCTCTACCGACGGCCTGGGCTACCGCATCTTCCTCGTGCGCCGCTACCTGGCCATGGACGTGATCCTGCCCTACGTGGTGTGGATCACGGCGCTGGCCTGGCTGATGGACTACGGCCTGCGCCTGCTCACCCGGCGCGCCTTCCCCTGGTACGAAGGAGGCAAGGCATGAGCGATAGACAGACAAGCAGCGTAGCGAGCGCTACGAGTGCCAGTTGCCCGGAGCGCAGCAACCGGAGTGGAAACGTAGTCCATGAGGATTGCGAGCACCGCGCAACACAGCAATCGCAACGCGCAGTAGCTGCCACTCCTTTCATCAACGTGAAGAACGTCTGGCAGGAGTATGCCGGCAACGTAGTGCTGGAGCGCCTCAACCTGGAGGTAAAGGAAGGCGAGTTCTGCACCCTGGTCGGCGCCTCCGGCTGCGGCAAGTCCACCTTCCTGCGCCTGCTGCTCGGCCAGGAGAGCCTCAGCCGTGGCGAGCTGCTGCTCGAAGGCCAACCGCTGCCGGGCGAGCCCGACCCGAGCCGTGGCGTGGTGTTCCAGCGCTACTCGGTGTTCCCGCATCTGTCCGTGCTCGACAACGTCGCCCTTGGCCTGGAGTTGCCGCGCTCGCCGTTGCTCGGCCGGCTGCTGGGCAACGCCAAGCGCGAGGCCCGCGAGCAGGCCGCCGCCCTGCTCGAACGGGTCGGCCTCGGCCATGCGCTGCAGCAATATCCGACCGCTCTCTCCGGCGGCATGCAGCAACGTCTGGCGATTGCCCAGGCGCTGATCATGAAGCCCCGCGTGCTGCTGCTCGACGAACCCTTCGGCGCACTCGACCCCGGCATCCGCAAGGACATGCACACCCTGCTGCTGGAGCTGTGGCAGGAAACCCGGCTCACCGTGTTCATGGTCACCCACGACCTCGCCGAGGGCTTCAGCCTGGGCACCCGCCTGCTGGTCTTCGACAAGGTCCGCCACGACCCGCAGGCGCCCACCGCCTACGGCGCCCGCATCACCTACGACATCCCGCTCAACGCGGACCGCAAGGCCGCCCGCGCCGCCCTGCCCGAACCGCTCGCCGCGCGCCTGGAAACGGCCGCCGCCCCGCTGATCACGCCGGCCTATTAAGGAGCCCGCCATGAACGAATTGCGCACCACCCTCTACGAAGAAACCGTCCCCGGCGGCGGCCATACCTCCTTCGTCCTCAAGCGCGGCCAAGTGCTGCGCCTGACCGACATCGAAGGCGGCGGCAACGTCAGCCTGCTGCTGTTCAACGCCGCCGAGAAAAGCGAGCGGCTGAACCTGCCCGACAGCCTCAAATGCCAGCACACCGCCAAGCTCACCGCCGGCCACTGCCTGTACTCGGACATGGGCCGCGTGCTCGCCGCCATCACCGCCGACAGCTGCGGCTGGCACGACAGCTTCGGCGGCGTGCTGAACGCCGCCGAAGTGCAGGAGAAATACGGCCAGGGGCGCTACCAGGAACTGCGCAACGGCTTCCACCGCAACGGCGTGGACAACCTGCTGGTGGAGATGGGCAAGTGGGACATGCGCCTGCAGGACCTGCTGATGTGCCTGAACCTGTTCAGCCGCGTGGACGTCGATGCCGACGGCTGCTTGCGCTTCGCCCAGAGCAACTCCAAGGCCGGCGACTACGTCGAGCTCTACGCACCGATGGACACGCTGGTGGTGCTAACCGCCCTGCAACACCCCCTGGACCCGAACCCGCAGTACGCACCCAAGCCCATCGGCCTGACCTGGCAGCAGGTTGCCGCCGACGGCATCAGCGTGCTCTGCCGCACGTCCCGCCCGGAGAACGGCCGCGGCTTCCACAACACCGAACGCCAGTACCTGTAAGGAGCGCGAGCATGCCCATCGTCCCCAGCGCCAAACACCCCGAAGCCTGCGTCTCGCGCACCCTGATCCCAGCCGGCGAACCCAGCCTCACCGAACTCAAGGCCGGGCAGACCCTGCGCATCCTCGACCTGGAAGGCAACCAGGCGGTGGACACCCTGTTCTTCAGCGCCGCCAATCCGCGCGAGCGCTACGACGTACAGCGCACCCTGCGCAAACAAGGGCAGGTCTACCTCAGCGCCGGCAGCGTGCTCTGGTCCAACCTCGGCAACCCGATGCTGACCATCACCGCCGACACCTGCGGCCGCCACGACACCCTCGGCGGTGCCTGCGCCCAGGAGAGCAACACCGTGCGCTACGCCCTGGACAAGCGCTACATGCACAGCTGTCGCGACAACTTCCTGCGCGCCAGCCTGCACGACGGCCGCCTGAGCAAGGCCGACATCAGCCACAACATCAACTTCTTCATGAACGTGCCGGTCACCGCCGAAGGCGGCCTGACCTTCGAGGACGGCATCTCCGCTGCCGGCAAGTACGTCGAGCTGCTCGCACACATGGATGTCATCGTCCTGATCTCCAACTGCCCACAGCTCAACAACCCCTGCAACGGCTGGAACCCGACGCCGGCGGAGCTGCTGGTATGGAACTGACCGCGCGCCTGCGCCAGTGGCTGTTCGCGCTTTGCCAGAGCCGCAGCGCCCAGTGCAGCGCGACGCTGCGCCAGCCCGCGAACCGGGACGAATCCGCCCCGTAGTACCACTCCAGCACCACGGACGACCGTGGCGCACACCGAATCATGGCGGGACGGCCCGCCACCCCATGGGGATGCCCTCATGTTCGACAAGCTCCTGATCGCCAACCGCGGCGCCATTGCCTGCCGCATCCTGCGCACGCTCAATGAACTGAACGTGGGCGGCGTCGCCGTGTACTCCGAAGCCGATGCCGCCAGCCTGCACCTCCAGCAGGCCGCCCAGGCCATCAGCCTCGGCGAAGGCCCGGCCTCCAGCACCTATCTGGTCGTGGAGAAAATCCTCGCCGCCGCCCGCGCCAGCGGCGCCCAGGCGATCCACCCCGGCTACGGCTTCCTTTCGGAAAACGCTGCCTTCGCCGAAGCCTGCGAAGCCGCCGGCATCGCCTTCGTCGGCCCGACGCCGGAGCAACTGCGCGTATTCGGCCTCAAGCACACCGCCCGAGCACTGGCCCGCGAACAGGGCGTGCCAATGCTCGAAGGCACCGACCTGCTGCCCGACCTCGAAGCCGCGTTGCTCGCCGGTGAAGAAGTCGGCTACCCGGTGATGCTGAAAAGCACCGCCGGCGGTGGCGGCATCGGCATGCGCGTGTGCCGCTCGGCAGACGAACTGCGCGACGCCTTCGACGCGGTGAAGCGCCTGGGGCAGAACAACTTCAGCGACTCGGGCGTGTTCATCGAGAAGTACATCGAGCGCGCCCGCCATTTGGAAGTGCAAGTCTTCGGCGACGGCCAGGGCGAGGTGATCGCCCTCGGCGTGCGCGACTGCTCGGTGCAGCGGCGCAACCAGAAGGTGCTGGAAGAAACCCCGGCGCCCAACCTGCCCTCTGGCATGGCCGATGCTCTCTGCGCGGCGGCGATCCAGTTGGCGAAAGCGGTCAGCTACCGCAGCGCCGGCACCGTGGAGTTCGTCTACGACAGCGAGGCGCAGCGCTTCTACTTCCTCGAAGTGAACACCCGCCTGCAAGTCGAGCATGGCGTCACCGAACAGGTCTGGGGCGTCGACCTCGTGCGCTGGATGATCGAACTCGCCGCCGGCGACTTGCCGCCGCTGGCCGAACTGGCAACCACGCTGAAACCCTCCGGCCACGCCATCCAGGCAAGGTTGTACGCGGAAGACCCCGGCCGCGATTTCCAGCCCTGCCCCGGCCTGCTCACCGCCGTGCAGTTCCCGCCGGCGGACGGCAAGGCGCTGCGCATCGACACCTGGGTCGAGGCCGGCTGCGAGATTCCGCCTTACTTCGACCCGATGATCGCCAAACTCATCGCCTGGGCGCCGACCCGCGAGCAGGCCAGCGCCGGCCTCGACCGCGCGCTGGCCGAGAGCGTGCTCTACGGCGTGGAATGCAACCGCGACTACCTGCGGCAGATCATCAAGGACGCACCCTTCGCCAGCGGCTCGCCCTGGACTCGCTGCCTGGAAGGTCTGCAATACCGCGCGCAGACCTTCGAAGTGATCAGCGCCGGCACCCAGACCAGCGTGCAGGACTACCCCGGCCGCCTCGGCTACTGGGCCGTGGGCGTACCACCGTCCGGGCCGATGGACGATCGCGCACTGCGCCTGGGCAACGTCCTGCTGGGC
Organism: Pseudomonas sp. AU12215; assembly: GCF_001675465.2. Taxonomy (NCBI): domain Bacteria; kingdom Pseudomonadati; phylum Pseudomonadota; class Gammaproteobacteria; order Pseudomonadales; family Pseudomonadaceae; genus Pseudomonas; species Pseudomonas sp. AU12215. Next base: position 13,579 of record NZ_MACM02000144.1, on the reverse strand, counting down.
AATCCCGAAGGCGCCGCCGCGCTGGAAATCACCATGAGCGGCCCGACCCTGCGCTTCAACACTGACGCGGTGGTATGCGTCACCGGCGCGGTACTGCCGATCAGCCTGGATGGCGTCGCGCAGCCGATGGACACGTCGCTGTTCATCGCCGCCGGCTCCACGCTCTGCCTCGGCACAGTCAGCGGCACCGGCGCGCGCAGCTACCTGAGCCTGCGCGGCGGCCTGCTGGTGCCGGATTATCTGGGCAGCAAGAGCACCTTCACCCTCGGCCAGTTCGGCGGCCACGGTGGCCGTGCCCTGCGCGCCGGCGACGTGCTGCACCTGGCAGAGCTGGCCGACAACAGCCACGGCACCAGCCTGCCGCCGGAACTGCGCACCGACCTCCCGGCCGTGCGCAGCATCCGCGTGATCTACGGCCCCCACGGTGCGCCGGAATACTTCACCCCGGCCTACATCGACACCTTCTTCGCCACCGACTGGGAAGTGCACTTCAACTCCAGCCGCACCGGCGTGCGGCTGATCGGCCCGAAGCCGGAATGGGTGCGCGAGAGCGGCGGCGAGGCCGGCCTGCACCCGTCGAACATCCACGACAACCCCTACGCCATCGGCGCGGTGGACTTCACCGGCGACATGCCGGTGATCCTAGGCCCGGACGGCCCGAGCCTGGGCGGCTTCGTCTGCCCGGTGACAGTGATCGAGGCCGACCTCTGGCAGCTCGGCCAGCTCAAGGCCGGGGACAGGGTGCGTTTCCTGCCGGTGGATATCGCCACCGCCCGCGACCTGGCCGCCTTTCGTCGGAGCGAGTTTGCTCGCGAACCCGCAAAACGCCGAGATCACCAGCAGGAAGCATTCGCGAGCAAGCCCGCTCCTACCGGTATGCAACTCACCTCTAGCGCAGACGGCCTTCCCTCACCCCAACCCTCTCCCAGAGGGAGAGGGGGCTATTCGGAGCAGCCGGAAAGTACGGCACCTATCGACCGCTCGGACAGCCCCCTCTCCCGCTTGCGGGAGAGGGCGGGGGGTGAGGGCAGTCCAAGCATCGCGCTCACCTCCCCCATCGTCCTCGACCTCGGCCAGGACGACACCCGCCTGGTCGCCCGTCTCTCCGGCGACACCCACCTGCTGCTGGAAATCGGCCAGCCCGAACTGGACCTCGTGCTGCGCTTCCGCGGTCACGCACTGATGCAGGCGCTGGAAGCGAAGCACCTCGACGGCGTGATCGACCTCACCCCCGGCATCCGCTCGCTGCAGGTGCACTACCAGCCGGAAACCCTGCCGCTGGACAACCTGCTGCAAACCGTCGCCGGACTCTGGGACGCCGTCTGCGCCGCGCAGGACCTCAAGGTCCCCTCGCGCATCGTGCACCTGCCGCTGTCCTGGGACGACCCGGCCTGCCAACTGGCCATCGAGAAATACATGACCACGGTGCGCAAGGACGCGCCCTGGTGCCCGAGCAACCTGGAGTTCATCCGCCGGATCAACGAGCTGCCGGACCTGGAGGCGGTGTACCGCACCGTGTTCGAGGCCAGCTACCTGGTGATGGGCCTGGGCGACGTCTACCTCGGCGCACCAGTGGCCACGCCGCTGGACCCGCGCCACCGCCTGGTGACCACCAAGTACAACCCGGCGCGCACCTGGACCGCGGAAAACTCCGTGGGCATCGGCGGCGCCTATCTGTGCGTCTACGGCATGGAAGGCCCCGGCGGCTACCAGTTCGTCGGCCGCACCCTGCAGATGTGGAACCGCTACCGCGAGGTCGCGGCGTTCGACGGCAAGCCCTGGCTGCTGCGCTTCTTCGACCAGATCCGCTTCTACCCGGTGTCGGCGGACGAACTGCTGCGCATCCGCCGCGACTTCCCGTTGGGCCGCTACCCGCTGCGCATCGAAGAAAGCGAACTGCGCCTGGCCGACTACCAGGCCTTCCTCGCCGAGGAAGCCGACAGCATCGATGCCTTCCGCCGCCACCAGCGCGCTGCCTTCGATGCCGAGCGCGAGCGCTGGATCGCCTCCGGTCAGGCCCACTTCGAGAGCGACGAAGCCGCCATCGACACCGGCGACGAAGCCCCGCTCGGCGCCGGCCAGCACGCCGTGGAAAGCCACATCGCCGGCAACCTCTGGCAGGTGCAGGTGGAAGCCGGCGCCAGCGTGAAGGCCGGCGACATCCTGGTGATCCTCGAATCCATGAAGATGGAAATCCCCCTGACTGCCCCGCGTGACGGCGTGGTGCGCGAGGTCCGCGTGCAGCCCGGCTCGCCGGTGCGCGCCGGGCAACGGGTGGTGGTGATGGAGGAGGCTTGAGCTGACGTTATCGATCTGGCCAGGAGCCCCTCACCCTAACCCTCTCCCAGAGGGAGAGGGAACTGTTCGGAGTGGGCCTCAGCGCTGGATCCAACCTGAACCACAGTTCGCGCCACCAGGCCGACCATGGTTCGAACCCAACACCGAGCCGGACTGCTCTTCCCCCCCTCTCTCCGGGAGAGGACCGGGGTGAGGGCAGCCCAGCCAGAGAACTGATCGGCCCAAGGAAACACGACCATGCCCACCACCTTCGACCTCCGCCTTAGCACCCTGCGCGCCGCCTACCGTGAAGGCCGCGCCACGCCGCGCCAACTGATCGCCGAACTGCGCGACAAGGCCGCCGCGCTGACCCCGGACTACCACCTGTTCATCCACCTGCTGACGCTGGAGGAACTGGAGCCCTACCTGGCCGCGCTGGATGAGAAATCGCCGGACAGCCTGCCGCTCTACGGCATCCCCTTCGCCATCAAGGACAACATCGACCTCGCCGGCATTCCCACCACCGCCGCCTGCCCGGCGTTCGCCTACACGCCGGAAACATCCGCGACGCTGGTGCAGCAACTGATCGAGCTGGGCGCCATCCCGCTGGGCAAGACCAACCTCGACCAGTTCGCCACCGGCCTCAATGGCACCCGCTCGCCCTATGGCGAATGCCGCAACAGCGTGCTGCCCGAGTACCCGTCGGGCGGCTCCAGCGCCGGCTCCTCACTGGCCGTGGCGCTGGGCGTGGCGAGCTTCGCCCTGGGCACCGACACCGCTGGCTCCGGCCGTGTGCCGGCAGCGCTCAACGGCCTGCTGGGGCTGAAACCGAGCAAGGGGCTGCTGTCCAACCACGGCCTGGTGCCGGCCTGCCGCACCCTGGACTGCATCACCTACTTCACCGCCAGTGCCGCCGAAGCCAGCGAGCTGCTCGCTCTCACGGCAAGGCTCGATCCACGGGACGGCTACAGCCGCGCCAATCCGGCATGGAACGACGCCAGCGCCTTCGGTGCGCCCAAACCGTTCCGCTTTGGGGTTCCCCGCGCCGATCAACTGGAATTCTTCGGCTGCCACGAAGGCCCGGCGCTGTTCACCGACGCCCTCGAACAGCTCAAGGCGCTGGGCGGCGAGGCTCGGGAAATCGACTTCGCGCCCTTCCTCGAAGCCGCGCGCCTGCTCTACGAAGGCCCCTGGGTCGCCGAGCGCTACAGCGTGGCGGGCGAGTTGATCGAGCGCGACCCGCAAGCCGTACTGCCGGTGATCCGCGACGTGCTGGCAAAGGCTCCCGGCGCCACCGCCGTGCAGGCGTTCCGCGCACAATACCGCCTGCAGGAACTCAAGACCCAGTGCGACGCGATCCTCGCCGACCTCGACTGCGTGCTGACCCCCACCATCGGCCGCCCGGTAACGCTGGACGAGCTGCACGCCGAACCGGTCAAGCGCAACTCCGAGCTGGGCTACTACACCAACTTTATGAACCTGCTGGACTACACCGCCGTGGCGGTGCCCAGCGCGATCATGGACAACGGCCTGCCCTGGGGCGTGACGCTGTTCGGTCGTGCCTTCACCGACCAGTACCTGCTCAGCGTAGCCGACGCCCTGCAACGCCAGCACAACCTGCCGCTCGCCGGCGGCAACGCCATCGCCCCGACCGCTTCGGCCACCGCCGCGCGCAACGACCGCGCGCGCCTGGTGGTCTGCGGCGCGCACCTCGACGGCCTGGCGCTGAACGGGCAACTGCGCCAGCGCGGCGCCCACCTGCTGCGCGCCACCTGGAGTGCCCCGACCTACAAGCTCTACGCCCTGGCTGGCGGCCCGCCGCTGCGACCCGGCATGCTGCGCGTGGCCGAAGGCGGCGTGGCCATCGAGGTGGAAGTCTGGGAACTGCCCAGTGCCGAACTGGGCTCCTTCCTTACCGGCATCCCGGCACCGCTGGGGCTGGGCAAGGTGCAACTGGAGGATGGCAGTTGGGAGACCGGTTTCATCTGCGACGCCTGGGGCCTGGACGGCGCCGAGGACATCAGCCGCTTCGGCGGCTGGCGGGCGTGGCTGGCCAGCCGCGCCTGACTCGCCCTTACGCTCAGGGCTGCATCATCGGCATTCTGCCGAAGCTCCCTGCGAGAGCGGACCACGCCCGCAATGGCTTAGAGCGCGATGCGCTCTAAGCCTCTCCCACGCAGCGATGGAACCCCTTCGCGCCACCAGCTAGAGTCGAGGTATCACCCGCCGCAAGGACCGGCCATGCCCGACCTCAGCCACCAGCAGGCGCAGCAGCGCGTCAACGATATCCAGGCCTTCGACCGCGAACTGCGTCGCCTGCGCGAGGAAGGCGCCCTCATTCTCGACAACACCCAGCACGAACGCCTGCACGAACACCAGCAACGCCTGCTCACCGACTACCGCGCACGTTTCGACATCGACCGCGACAGCCAGGACCATCGCCTGTCGCTGGGCATGCGCATCGCCTCCTTCCTCGGCGCGCTGGCCCTGGCCGCCAGCCTGTTCTTCCTCTTCTACCAGTTCTGGGGTCTGTTCGGAGAAAGCGTGCAGGTCATCATCCTCATCGCGGCCTCGCTGATCAGCCTGCTGCTGACCCTCGTACTGCAACGCCGCGACGCCTCCGGCTACTTCGCCAAGCTCGGCGCCATGCTGGCCTTCGCCTGCTTCGTGCTGAACGTCGTGATGCTCGGGCAGATATTCAATATCACCCCGTCCGACAAGGCCCTGCTGCCCTGGGCCGCCTATGCGCTGCTGCTGGCCTACACCTGCAACACACGCCTGCTGCTGGCCGCCGCGCTGATCTGCGTGATGGGTTACGTCGCCGCGCGGGTCGGCACCTGGAGCGGTGCCTACTGGCTGGACGTCGGCGAACGCCCGGAAAACTTCTTCCCCGCCGCGTTGCTGATCTTCCTCGTGCCGTCGTTCATTTCCCAGCATCGTTTCGACGGTTTCGCCACGATCTACCGGGTATTCGGTCTGCTCGGGCTGTTCCTGCCCATGCTGGTACTGGCCAATTGGGGCGGCAGCAGTTACCTGCCACTGCGTTATGCGACTGTGGAAAGCCTCTACCAGGTGCTCGGCTTCGTCGCCTCTGCACTGGTGATCTGGCTCGGCGCGCGACGCGAGTGGCCGGAAGTGGTCAATACCGGGCTGACCTTCTTCGTGATCTTCCTCTACACCAAGTTCTTCGACTGGTGGTGGGAGGTCATGCCCAAGTACCTGTTCTTCCTCGTGCTGGGTCTGTGCGCGGTGCTGATCCTGCTGGTCCTGCGCCGCCTGCGCCGCGCCCATGGCCTGCTGGGAGCCCGCCCATGAACTGGACACGTACTCACGCACTGGCCAGCGGCGTCGGCCTCATCCTGCTGGTGAACGCCGTCGCCCTGGGTGGCGTTGCCTGGAACCGCTCCGGCGAGCCGGACAGCGTGCTGTCGCTCAGCCAGCGCGAGCTGCTGCGCAACAACGACTGGTACAAGGAGAACAGCGGCCTGAGCCTGCGCCTGCACTGGCGCACGCCCAGCCGCGACGATGAGGCACGGCAACACAACCGAGGCTGGCAGCCCGCCCTCGACGGCCAGAAGATGGCCGAACTCGGCTTCGCCATGCCCGAGCAGGTCGACGACGACAGCGCCCGGCGCTTCGGCCGCCAGCAATCGCGCGCGGCCCTGCTGGTGCTGGAGCTCAACGGCCCGCTTCACGAGCGCGAAGTGCAGCTGACCCGCAAGCGTCTCGACGAAGCCCGCCAGGCCGCCGATGCCGCACCGCAGAATGCCCGCCTGGCGGACGAGCGCGACTTCATCCGCCGCGAACTGGATAGCGTGGAAAAGACCGACACCCGCCTGCTGCTCAAGGACGTCGGCCTGGACCTGCAGGCGTTGCGGGCCCGTTACCCCGATCGCCAGCGCTACCTGATCGTCCACGGCCAGGTACGCCCCGTTTCCAACTACTACCAGCACATCTGGACCCTCGGCGGCACCGCCAGCTCCATCGGCACCGACAGCCTCAACGTGCCGTACCAGTGGCGCGAGCGGCTGGACCAGATCACCGCGCAGCCTCACCGGGCAGCGGACGGCCGCGCCCAGCCCTTCGTCGCCGAAGTCGCCTTCGGCCAGCGCCTGGAACCCTGGATCCAGCGCATCGACATGCCCTGACCGGCACCCGCCGCGCCGATCCGAATCCGCTTGCGCGATGCGGGTCGGCACTGCAACCTGTGCCCCCGCCTCACCGCCATTTCCTGCCCTGACCGGCCATGAACGACGTCACTCCCGATCCCAGCCGCTGCCCGCTCTGCGGCCAGTCCAACCGCTGCACCCAGGCCGACCCGGCGCTGGAAGGCCAGCCGTGCTGGTGCTTCAGCACGCGCATCGACCGCAACGCACTGGAGCGCATCCCGCCCGAGCTGGTCGACCGTGCCTGCCTTTGCCCGCGCTGCGCGGCCGGGCTGAAGGACGATGAGACCGCCTGATGCGTCTGGACCGTTTCATCGCCAACCTGCCCCACCTGAACCGCCAGCAAGCCCGCCAATTGCTCGCCGAAGGCCGCCTGCGCGTCGACGGCCTGGTGGTGCGCGATGGTCGCCATGAAGTGCGCGAATTCTCCCGCGTGGAGCTGGACGATGACCTGCTGCAGGTCGGCAAGCCAGCGCGCTACTTCATGCTGCACAAGCCCGCCGGCTGCGTCAGCGCCACCCGCGATGCCGAGCACCGCACCGTGCTCGACCTGCTCGACGAACCGGACAAACATGAACTGCATATCGGCGGCCGCCTGGACTACAACACCACCGGCCTGCTGCTCATCACCAACGACGGGCAATGGTCGCGGCGCATGACGCTGCCGGGGCGCAAGCTGCCCAAGGTCTATTACGTCGAGACCGAGGACCCGATCGAGGAACGCTACATCGAGACCTTCGAGCGGGGCCTGTACTTCGCCTTCGAAGACCTCACCACCCTGCCCGCCCAGTTGGAAATCCTCGACACTCGCACCGCGCGCCTGACCCTGCACGAAGGCCGCTACCACCAGGTCAAGCGCATGTTCGGCCATTTCCAGAACAAGGTGACGCGCCTGCACCGCGAGCGCATGGGCAGCCTGGCGCTGGACCCGGCCTTGCAACCCGGGGAATACCGCGCGCTGACTGTGCAGGAAGTCGCCGAATTGGATCGGTAGCGGACTCCGTCAGCTCCTACAGATCATGTCCCTCTAAACATTCAGAAGAGTCCCACGCAAACCATTCAGCCCGGCAGTTTGCAGCCTTCGCCGCCGCTTGGCTAAGCTCCCTGCCATGCCCGCGCCGTAAGGAAAGGTGATGAAGAAACTGTCGGTTGCCCTGCTGATCGCCCTGAGCGCCAGCGTCGCCTTCGCCAATCCGAGCAAGCCCTCGCCGCTTTCGGACCTGCAGGCAGCGCTGAAGACGCTCAAGCCCGGCCAATTCCTCTGGTACCCGGAGATATCGCCGGCCGGTCCGGTCACCCTGGTGGTCAGCCTCACCGAGCAGCGCGCCTACGTGTACCGCAATGGCATCGCCATTGGCGTAGCCACCGTCAGCACCGGCAAGAAGGGCAAGGAGACCCCTACCGGCGTGTTCTCCATCCTGCAGAAGAAAGTCGAGTACCACTCCGACCTCTACAACAGTGCACCGATGCCCTACATGCAGCGCCTGACCTGGGACGGTATCGCCCTGCACGCCGGCAACCTGCCGGGCTACCCGGCCTCCCACGGCTGCATCCGCCTGCCGATGGCGTTCGCCAAGAAGCTGTACGAAGTCACCGGCTTCACCTCCACCACCGTGATCATCTCCGACGCCAAGAGCTCGCCCGTGGAGGTTTACCACCCCGGCCTGCTCGCGCCCATCGTCAGTGATGGCCGCGCCGCCGGCCCGCACGACGACAGTGGCATGGTGGTGCCGTTCTGGAGCGATCCCGGCGCGGAGAAGGGGCCGGTCTCCGTGCTGGTCAGCCGCGCCGACCGCCGCCTCTACGTCTACCGCGGGGGCCTGCAGATCGGCACCGCACCGGTAGCCTTCCAGCACCCGGAAGAACGGACCGGCGTCGCCGCCTTCTCCCTCATGGAAAAGCCCTCGCAAACCGAAATCGACAGCGAGAACCCCAACCTGCGCTGGACCAGCGTGCAGGTCAGCGACCCGCAGCGAGGCCTGTCGCCTGCCGAGCAACTGGGCAAGTTCAGCCTCGACCGCGAATTCCTGCGCAACCTGCTGGCCAGCATGGACGTGGGCAGCACCCTGGTAATCACTGACCTGCCATCCACCCGCGACATGCGCAGCAACCCGGACTTCACCGTGATCACCACCAACGACCGCAAGGCCGAGCAGAAACCGATCAAGAACCAGAGCGTGGAGTAGCAGCATGAACCGGAGCGACGTCGAAGCGCTCCGGATTTCTCCTACAACCTCTTCATCGTTTCCCTGCCCCCATTGCCAACCGCCCACGCCAAACTGCCAGCCCTCACCTCCGGACAGACGGCCTCAAGTCGGCCGTGCAAGCAGCCGAAGAATCTCGAAACACAAAGAGTCAAGGCGCCTGTCCGAGGTGGGTTCCTTTCGTCTTACGTCCCGCATACCGGCGCTCCGCGGCGATTTCTTGCCCTGGAAAGTTCGTAATTACCGACGGGCGGAACCATACTTGATTAAAAAACAAACACATCACTGGTCAAAAATCACGCACAATGCGGCGTTTCCCAGAAAAAACCATATCGATTCAACGGGAATGTTGTATTCATGCTGACTTTCTTGAAGTTACGGGGGTTCTTCCGGATTTCGCTCGCCAGTGCCGCGCTCTTCGCGATCGGTAGCTGGCAGACCGCGTCCGCTGCTGCCCTGCCCACGGCCGAGGACCTGCACCGCCTCGCGCCAGCGACCAATACCGAGACCCTGCGCCTGGCGCTCAGTGCGCTGCAGTGCGCCAGTACCCAGTTGGGCGGCCAGAACCGCCTGCTGACGGTGATCGATTACTCCAAGCCATCCCGCGACAAGCGCCTCTGGGTCTTCGACCTGAAGCAGCGCAAACTGCTCTTCGAGGAGTGGGTCGCCCATGGCAAGAAGAGTGGCGACGACATGGCCACCTCCTTCTCCAATCGCCCGGAGAGCTTCCAGTCCTCCATCGGCCTGTACCAGACCGGTCAGACCTACAGCGGCAAACACGGTCGATCCTTGCGCCTGCTGGGCCTGGAGCCGGGCTTCAACGATAACAGCGAAGAACGCGCCATCGTCATGCATGCCGCCGCCTACGCCGACCCGAAGGTCGTCCCCGGCCTCGGCCGCCTGGGCCGCAGCCTCGGTTGCCCGGCGGTGCGCCCGCAGGTGGCGCAGCAGCTCATCGATACGGTGAAGAACGGCAGCTACGTGTTCGCCTACTACCCGCAGCAGCAATACCTGAAAACCTCGCAGTTCCTCGCCGGGCAGAGCTGCACCGTGGCGAAGAACCCGCAGATCAATCGCTACGCCACCAACCTCGCCCGGCGTTGATCGCTGCCTGCCCCTGAAACGAAAACCGCCGGCTGATGCCGGCGGTTTGCATTTGGATTGCCACCTTCCAGTCTCTGGGCTAGCATCGCACCAGGTTAGTTCACCAAGTTGGCTAACCTGACGATCATCGAGGCTAAGCCATGACTACCGATATTGATATCGTGAACATTCACGATGCCAAGACCAACCTTTCTCGCTTGGTCGACCTTGCCAGCAAGGGGCATCCCTTCATCATCGCTAAAGCTGGCAAACCATTGGTGAAAGTCGAGGCCATCGGCGACAAACCGAAAAAAGTCATCGGCGCGCTCAAGGGCATCTACCCCGCCGTAGATGACATCGACGCCTCTTTTGCTGACGACATCGCCAACCTATTCAGCGGCGACTCCTGTTGATGCGCCTGTTGCTGGATACCCACATCCTGCTCTGGGTACTGACCGATGACCCGCGGCTGCCCGCCGAGGTCAGATCGCTCATCCTTTCTGAAACAGCCGATCTGTTCTTCAGCGCCGCCAGCATCTGGGAAATATCGATCAAGAGCACGCTGAAACGCGCGGACTTTCCCTACGATCCCAGCATCGTGCGCAAAGCACTGCTGGATAATGGTTACGCCGAGCTACCGATCACCGGAGAGCATTCGATCTTCGTCGGTTCGCTGCCCATGCTGCATGCCGATCCTTTCGATCGCATGCTGGTCGCTCAGGCCAACGTGGAGGGCATGCTGCTGATCACCCACGACAGCAAGCTCATCGCCTATCCGGGGCCGATCCGCAAGATCTGACTCCCAACCCACTAAGCCTTCACCCCCTCCAGGATTTCCAGGATCGCGCGCACGTCCACGGCATCCATCTGCTCGGGCTGGAGGAAGCGCTCGCCGTACTCCCGGTAGACCCCCTGGCTGATGAACAGGCGGAACAGGTCGGCGTCGATGTGCTGGTCGCGGGCCATGAAGGCGAGGATCTTCAGTGACTCGGACAATGTCTTCGGCGCCTTGTAGGGACGGTCGGCGGCAGTCAGCGCCTCGAAGATATCGGCAATCGCCATCACCCGCTCCGGAATGCTCATCTGCTCCCGGGACAGTTTGCGCGGATAGCCGGTGCCATCCATCTTCTCGTGGTGGTTGGCGGCAATGGTCGGCACACGGCGCAAATGACGCGGCAGCGGCAGGGTGGTGAGCATCATCAGGGTCTGGACGATGTGTTCGTTGATCTTGAAACGCTCCTCCTCGGTCAGCGTGCCACGGCGAATACCCAGGTTGTACAGCTCACCGTAGTTGCTCGCGTAAGGCGGCAGGCGCATGTCGAAGCCCCAGATATTTCGCGGGTCGTCCTTCACCACCGGCGGCTTGCGCTCGCCCCAGGGCACGCGGTGTTCGGGCTTGTCGGCGAGGAGGAACTCCTCCGCCGGCAGCGGCCGTTCGGGCCGCCCCTGCAGCCGCTCGGCCTCGTCGTGGGAGATGCCCAGGCGGTCATCGAAGTAGCGCAACCAACGACGCTCGCCGATCTGCCTGAGCCGCTCGATATCCTCGTCCTTCATGAACTCGCCGCCGACGTTGGCCTGGGCGACGAAGGCGTAGTCCTCGCGCAAGGCCTCATGCAGCGCGTCGCGGCGCGCGGCCAGCAGACCAATGTCGTTGCCTGCGGCTATGCCACGCCAGTAGTCCAGCTCGATGTCGCGCCAGACCACTTCGAAACGCGTGCGCACCTCGTGCAGGCGGTTGTACAGCGTTTCCAGCTTGGTCGCCTTGTCCACCACATATTCGGGACTGGTGACCTTGCCGCAGTCGTGCAGCCAGGCGGCGATCTGGAATTCATAGCGTTCCGCATCGCTCATGGTGAAGCCGGCATACTCGCCATCGTGCGAGTCGATGACCTTCTGCAGCAGCAGGTCGGCCAGCTGCGGTACGCGCTCGCAGTGGCCGCCGGTATAGGGGCTCTTGGCGTCGATGGCGTCGGCGAGGAGCTTGATGATCGCATCCAGCAGGCGCTGTTGGGCCTCGATCAATTGGCGGGTCTCGATGGCCACGGCGGCGGCGCCGGAAAGCTCCTCGACGAAGCGTTTGAATGGTTTGCGTGGCTGCAGGCTGTGGGCGCCCTCCTCCGCCAGCTGCAGGACCAGGATACCCAGCAGCTCGTCCGAACGATTGCGCAGCGAAACCTCGAGGAACTGCCCGCGATTGGCCAATGCCAGGTCCACCCGCTGGGCCAGCTCCGCCTCGGTAAAGCCCTCGATCAGCATGGACTGCGGATACTGCTCGCCGTTGACCGTGCAGGCCAGCCGCAGGCGACACTCTTCGTCCTCCAGCAGGTAGACAGCGCCTCCCATCACGCCGGTGGCCTCCACCAGGCGCGAGAGCACGCCCTCGAGCATGCTTTCCAGACGTGTCTCGCGGCTCAAGGTCAGGGTGATGGCCTGGAAGTTGTGGATGGTGCGCGACATGCTGCCCATGACGCTGCTCAAGTCGCGGACCTCGGCGATCTTTGACTCCACCCCCACCGGCCGGGCGAAATCGAACGCCGCCAAAGCGCCGACCTGATCAGCCAATGCCGTCAGCGGCCGGGCGATACGCCGGCCGATGTACCAGCCGATCAGCAGCAGAACCAGCAGCAAGGTGCCGCTCCACAACGCCTGGTTGAACAGCAACTGGCGGGCGCCGGCCAGCAACTCCACGGCGGGAATCGCGATGAGCACCCGCACTTCGTTGCTGGTGAAGTTCGACAGCGGCACCCAGATGCCATACCAGTCCTCGCCGTTCACCTTGTACGACTGCGGTGTACCGGAGGGCACGGAATTGGCGTTCAGTTCGCTCAGGCTGGGCACCTTCAGCTCGTCCAGCGTGGCCAGGCGCAGTTGGTCGCCTTCACGGACCATCAGCTTGGAAAGGTCCGGATAGGCGATCACCGTGCCCTTGCCGTCCACGACCGCCAACTCGGTGTGGGCAGTCTGGCGCAGGTCGCCCATCTCGCCGCCCAGATCGTTCACCGAAGCGTCCATGCCGATCACTGCCGCGCCGTCGACGCTGCGGTGGGCCAGGGTCAGGCCGATCTCGCGAGTGGTGAAGAAGACGTAGGGCTGGGTGAGTACGGTCTTGCTCGTCGCACGCGCCTCCGTGTACCAGGGGCGTTGTCGAGGGTCGTACTGGTAATCCGGCCGCTCCTGTACACGCAGCAGCCGCAGCTCGCTGTCGTAGAAACGCCACTCGCCGAGCAGCCCGCCCTGGCCGTTGAGCGTCTGGCTCTGTACCAGGTACTTGGCCGCGTCGGGTGCCTGGAGTGCACGGCGCACCTCGGGTACGCGCAAGGCGCGGATCAGCAGGAACTCGCCATTCGGGTAACCGATGTACACCGCGCTCAGGGTGCGGTTGGCACGCAGGTTCTCCACCAGCATCGGCAGGCGATCGAGGCGCGCCGGCAGGTTGTCCGTCTGAGAGATGGGGTCGTGGGTGAGCAGCCGCAGTGCGCTTTCCGCCGGGTCGATCAGGCGCCGGATACGCTCGTTGATGGTCGCGCCCAGCTGGCTGGCCGACTCCCCAGCCGCCGTCACCAGCGCGCCTTCTACCCCTCGGTAGCCCTGGATCAGCAGAGCCCCCGCCAGCACCAGCATGCTGGCGATGATGGCGCCAGCCACCAGCAGCTGCAGCGGAATACCCCGTTCGAATGCCTTCATCCTTTACCAGGGCGGCCGCAAAAACTGAGTGCAACACCCGACCATTTCGGTAAGGTGTTGCCCCATGTCCTATCACGAACTCAGCGCCACAGAGCGCGTCACGATCCAGATCGGCCTGTGCAATGGCTTCAGCCAGCGCAGGCTTGCCCGGCTGATGAACCGCAG
>NZ_MACM02000143.1:0-36878 GCF_001675465.2 Pseudomonas sp. AU12215 | reverse complement strand
GCCGCATATGAATCAGGCGCTGCCGAAGAAGCTCTGGGACAGGCTTGGACTGGTCTCGATACTGGATACGATCAATCGGCTTAACCGCATGGCCTGAACCGCCGTGTACGGAACCGTACGCACGGTGGTGTGGGAGGACGGCGGCCGTGAGGCCGCCTCCTACCCGATGGAGTAGGGGAGGGGGCTAGCGAATCAGTCGATCAAGAAATTGAGATTGGCTCTCCAGCAATGCTTTAACACGAGTTGAGGCCACGTAGAGCAGGTTGAGTTCCTCATCGAGTTGGTGACCTTTCCCGCGGCGAGCGAGGGTTTCGAGCTTGGAGTCGAAGTCAGAGGCAATGACTATGTTGTTCCATTCCCGGCCTTTTGCACGGTAGACACCTGTAAGGGTTACCTCAGGGTGGTGCGATTGCCCGCTTCCTGAGAGGATCCGAATCAGATCATCAACTCGTTCACCGTATTCACTTGCCAGCATCCCAGCCTGGGACACTTCAGAGTCTGGGTGCTCAGCTGCCCAATCATCAAATTCGCCCCAATTCTTAAATTGAGAGTAAGCCGGATGCCTGATTTCGCGGTGGTTCCGTTGCATCAAAGCGTTGGCGCTGATGATCTTTTCTTTCAGATCCTGCATGTCGCCGACAATAGAGAATGGCGTACGGAGATCAGCAAGGACCATTGCGTCACGGGCTATGGAAACGTTGTGTCTGAAAATCTTGGTGTGAGAAGTTCCATGCCGGAGTTTTCCAATTCGAGTTTCTTTTCCCGCAAGACCTCTAAGCCGTATCGGCGGAGGGTTAGACTTAGCACTCAGAATTCGGTTTGCTACAGAGGCGATATCCGGCCCGAAACGGAAAGAAAGAGATAGGGGGTATCCGGCCCCAGGAATCTTCAGCATTGCGTCCTGGGCGCCCTTGTAGGCGTATAGCTGTTGGGCTGAGTCAGCAACCACCACGGCCCTCTGGGCGTACGCCAGACAGCCAAGCAGGACGCCGTTGGCATCTTGAGCCTCATCCAATAGCACCATGTCAAAGCTGGATAGGCCTGGGCAGCCCTGCAGATGCCATTCCTTGAGGTAAACCTCGTGGGGGAGGGGTAGCACCGTATTCTGCCCTACGCGCACGCCCTGGAAGAGCACAGAGGCATATTGGACTGCCAAGCCACCAACCACAGGGTCCTTGACCCAGGCGGGCAGGTGGGAAGCAAGCACAGAGGTAGAGCTGCTATTGCAGAAAGCAGAGACTGTCTGAAGGATTATCTTGCTGAAGTTGTCAGCGTCGATTGGGAGCTTTTTGCTTCTTAAATCAAAAGCTTGAACAATATGGGATGGATACAGATTACCTGTTTTCCGTCCCGACTTTAGCGCTGCTGTTGCTTCAAAAGCCATGCTGTTGAAGGTTCTGACGCTGGCAAGGTTGTTGAATCGCTCCTTCCCGTCGTCAACCAGCGGCTTGTTGTAGGCCAAATAACAAAGCCGGCGAGCGCCGGCTTCTTTGCAGCCCCTGGCTGCGCCTTGGAGGGTTGTGGTCTTACCACAACCAGCTCCGGCAACCGTTTTGATTATGCCCCTTGGCTTCTCTAGAAGCTGAACAGCAGCTTTTTCGATCGCGGCCTGCTCTTCGGTAGGGGAGTGCATTACGCCACCGCCAGGGCCGCCGGAGAGGCCTTCATAGCGCCGATGCCTTCCTGCTTGAAGGTAGAGAGCAGATCTACACCAGTAGCAAAACGATTAGTGATAGACGCGAGGTGAGCGTTGGTAAGTTTCGGTAGGGCCAGGCAGAGAGCGTATTCATCACTGTTAAGACCATGATCCTTGCAAATCTCGGTCTCGGTGCATCCCCAGTGCTTGAATTGCATTACGAGCGCAGAGAGCTCAATCAGCTCAGGAACCGAGCGCTCGGTAACAACGGCTTGGGCGTCACAGGAGAACAGATCGGTTCGAACGACCGCCCCATTGCAGATCGGGCAGCACTGGCGGCTGTCATGGATGCTTGAAACGAACTGGATATGGCACCCGCTGCAGGAGCGCATCATGACCTCGAGCGCACGGTAGTCGCGGGCGACTACCCATGCGTCGTCGATATCGAGGAAGTTGTCCAGGTCCACTTGATCGTTTCGGATTGCTGCATGGCAGTGGAAATACTGGTCGTGTGCCGCGATCACTGCATCGATATCTACATCGACTCGTGGCGTTTTCGCCAGATACAGGTAGTTCAGCATGAACAGACTGGCTTCCATAGCCTTAGCCTTCCCGCTCAGGATGCTGTGAGCTTGCGGCAAAGGACCAGATTCGGCCGGGCCAACAATGCCAAGCCGCTTTCTCAAACTCGCGACCTGTTTCCGGGTCAGTCCTGTCTGGGCGCGAATGATGGCGGAACGAAAACCGCAGCGGGCCATGCGAATGTCAAGAGTGGTGTCCATATCAGCAATCCTGGTTTAAGCGGGAGAAGAGGAGGTTGAGAACTTCAGCACTGCCTAGGCAGCGGCATTCGCGGGCGATGACCCAGGCTTCTTCAAGGGTCAGCGGGAATTCGTTTTGCTCGCTCACCGACTGGCTGTGAGCTGTGATCAGGGCATCAACCCCTACTTCAAAGTCAGCTGAATCCCAGTGTTCGAGGTAATTCATAACCAGGCCGATTGCTGCTTGGGCCTGAGTCGACTCGAAGACGATGGAATCAAAAGAGGGGAGGGCGGGTACCAGCTGGGTAACCGACGCTTTACGGGCAAGGTGAACAGCCGCGGCTGGTCCTACTGAGATACCCGTCTGAATTCGAATAATCGTGTCGCTAAAGCCGGCTTGGCCCATGCGAAGTGCTAGCTTGGAATCAGCCACTGACTTTCCCTCCGGAAAGAATCCGCATGAGGTTGGCCATTAGGTCCGTGCCTGACTGATTTTGGCGAGCGATGCGGTTGAAGGGAGTGCGGGGGGAGAAGGTGACTTTCCCCTGGGATGCCAAAGCGATTCGGTCTTTGAGGCTGCTATTGCAGAGCCAATCTGCATTGGTTTTGGAGCTAATTCCCCATGCGATCATGCCGACCCGGACGTTGCTGCGAATGTTCTCGGCGATGGCACCCAGAATCCCACTGATGGCCGCGACTTCTGCCGTTGGCATTACTGCGCTTCCCGCCAACTCTTTCGGGCGTATCTCGTCGAGGTTTACCTGGATGATCGAGGTTGGAAGGTCGGCCAGGCTCTGGAGGTCTGCATCAGAACAGTCGAGTAGCCATTGACGATCGACCTGATCAAGCGAGAAGAAACGACCGAATGAGCCGTTGTTCGTAGATGCCCAGTCTTTTGCTGTGTGTAGGACTAGGTTCAGCGCGTAATTATCGAGCATGGCTCAGGCCTCCTTACTTTCAAGGAGGATCAGGCGGCGCCAGATCGTCAGGACGTTGCGTCCATACTCGCGAGCCACCGACTCGAGTTCTGGGTTTGGGGTGTGGTATCGGCCGATGGCCAGTTCCAGATCACCGTGCTGCCCATCGATCATCTCGCACAGCACCTGCGTACCGATGCGTACATTGGTCTCAAGATCCAGCAGATCTTCAGGGTTGGCGACACGCTCGCCATTCCATCTGATGCTGATCTGCATAGCCCCTACAGCGATGCTCCGCGTCTTCTGCAACCCATCACGCAGTAGTTGCTTAGCTTGGCTGAGAGAGGCTGGGTGGTGCGGTTTGTCCGCGATATTGAGGGCCAGAGGATTCGGATTAACGATGCGTCCGGAGTACCGCTTCGATTCGACCAGGGCTACTGCATAGAGCAGCTTTGGGTCGACCTTGCAGTAGCGCTGGGATTGCCGCTCCCAGACCGTTCCTTTCAACGTAAACGCTTCAGCAGGCGCCTGAAAAAGCGCTGCTAATGTGGCTGAAAGCGTTAAAACCGGTATCCATTTCATAATCCGACCCTAGAAAGCAGGAAAATCTGACCCTGATATGGGGCGGGATTCTACTCGTGTAGCGGTATGTTTCAAGAAGGTTCGGTGACAAATGACCCTTAAGTGGGTCATTTGACGCTTGAAAATTGACGTAATCCGACGAACGGCACGGAACTCATGCGAGAAATGAGGCCTTGTTACCCTTTTTTGCCTTGTGAGGGGGTGTATTTGGTCAACGAGGGGCACAAATTCCGAAATACAGGGTCAGTAAATGTGACCCTATGGTCGCAATGATTATGACCCTACTCAGGTAGGCGCAATTTGGCGGCAATTTGCCTTTCGCCCCCTTAATTGGGTTTAATTGCAGCTTTCAAGACGTTGATTGACACTCACACAGGTCATTTTTAGACCCTATACTGTGGTGGCTTTCTGATATGCCAGTGGCGATAGCAGTCATAGAGCTGCGCCTCATGGGGAATGGATTTCGGCCATAAGCGGACATCCACCGGCTAAATGTGTGTGACAGTGAGAGCTTTAAGAAGCCATGCAATACGCATCAGAAGATATTTCCGTTGACGCTTTCATGAAGCGCGTCCAGGAGCGGATGGAGCTTCTTGATATCAAGCCGAAGCAATTGGCTCAGTTAATCAGCCGCAACGAGAGCACGACCAAGAACATTGTTTACAAAGGTTCTGAGTGCAATCGTTTGACATTGATTTTGCTTGCCAAGGCTCTGCGTACAACCGTTGAGTACCTCGCTACCGGCGCCCTCATCGCTGACGCCGAGGAAACGATCACCCTGACGATTCATACACCTGAGTCGCTAGCAATCAGCCAGGGGTTTGCGGATGTGAGGCGAACGAGCAGAGACTCGGACCTGCCGATCAAATCTCTGCCACTGCCTAAACGCCTGATTCAGTCTCATGGCGTTAATCCAGAGAAAGTCCGAGCGATGTACATCAACTCGGATGCCCTTCAGGGAACGCTGGATCAAGGAAGCATCGCTCTGGTCGACACGGACACCAAGTTTCTTCACGAAGGCTGCTTTCTCATTTGCATTCGTGACACGGTGATCATGCGGCTCGCATCGCCTGTATCCTCGGGGTTTGCACTTACCTCCACGAACGTCAACATCGTGGGTACGACGGTTACACTGGACTCTACAGGCGCGATGAACAGCAAAGGCACGGCGGTAGTCGGGAAGATCTTCCTGCGCATAAGCATGAATCGACTCTAAGTAGCCTTCTATCCAAATGAAAAGCCCGCCAATTGGCGGGCTTTTTGTTACGTCATACCCACTTTGAATCCGTGGCCAGACCGTCGGGGTTTTCGTGCAGCTGAGGGCTGCTGTCCGTGGATAGGTTCATTTGCTGTCGCGGCTTCAGTGGTCGGCCGCTGGTGTCCAGCGCCGTTCACGTCTTCAGCTAAAGCATCCCCAGTCCCTGGTCTCTCACTCTCGGCAGGTGGAGGAGGTGGTGCAACCGGTTCGATTGCCGGGGCAGGAGTTTGCTCAGGTGCCGGCGGAGCCGGCTCCCGCGGTGTTGGTGTTGGTGTTGGTGCTGCCGGTGCTGAGGCTACAGCCGCAGTTGGAGCTGCGACTGTAGGTACGGTCGGAGAGGGGAGGTCCTGGGCGGGCAGCAGTTGATGCCCCATGGCCGCCATTTCCGCTATCTGCCCGATTTGGGCAAGCACGATCAACCGTTTGACCCGTTTACGCTCAGGGAGCGCAGCGAGCTCGCGATAGAGCCGTGTGTATGTGGACTCGGATACCGTTGCAAGCATCTTGATTTCGCCGCCAGACATCTTCCCGCTCCTTTAAACGACGCTGTTCTTTCCGTGGAACCAGTAGCCAGAGGCGTTGGAGGTCACGTTGTTGTCGGCAACGATCACCTTGGCCTTGGGGAAGAGGTACTGGGCCGCGTCTTTATAGAACCGAGCGCCGCCACCGCCAAGCAGGATGAAGTCGAGAGCCTCACCCTCCATGAAGCGCATTTGCTCCTTGAGGTTGGACAGAGCGCGAGGTGCGACTTTGCCCATGGCACGATCCACATACGGGGCCAGAGCGATGCGTTCGCCGAACATGAGGACGGTGTCCCGATTGTTTTGCATGGCGATCTCGAGCTTGTCGCGACCAGGTCCCTCGCCGCCGTGCTCCATAGCGAACTCTTCATTGATGGCGTCCAGGACGACACTCATAGCGTCCAGGGACGTGCTCGACGAGTCGCGCTGAATGTCGCCGCGGCGGAACATGACCCAGTCAACGCTGAAGAAACCAGGATCGAGGACGAGCAGGTTTGCCTCAGCGAACAGATCGGCATCTTCGTGGTAGCTGTTGATCTCACAGAGGGTACCTACCGGCTGAGCAATTACCTCAACCTCGCGGACCTCAATCGTCCGCTTCGGCGCTACTTGATGAATGCCCGTCAGCCGCTTCGTCAGCGCTTCAACGAGTTTCGCGTCTCGCGCTTGAGCCGTAGGCAGGCCGGTTACGAGACGGTCAACCACGTTACCGTCCTGGCACGAAGCAATCAGTGCGGCGTGGTACAGAGCTTTGTAGGGATCGGTCGCCGGATAGTCGCCGTGCAGCTCTCGATTAAGACGTGCGCGTCCTGGATCGAGGAACGCCGCCCACGGCTCACCGTTTACTTCCACGGCGTACTCGCCTGGTTTGAGAGCCATGCTGCCATGCAGCTGGCTGATCGGTGCCGCCTGAGCCGGACGTACCAGGAGGGTAGGCTCCTCGTCAGTGGACAGGCCGTAGGCCAGCTTCCCGTTCGAGTACCCGCAATCCCAGCCGACGATCAGTTTGGGTGCTTGTGCTTCGCTCTTTCTGCTCATTGCTTCTCCTAAGCCCTAATGGCTGTTGCTTGTTCTGCAGCTCTGCAGATGTTTTCCGAGTACATCGCCCCGCTTTCGCCCTCAGCCGCTCAAAATGTCGACTATTGATCGACAAGAGATGGAAAGCCCTGCGCGAGCCTTGCCTTGATCGGCTTGGTCGACAAACAGTCGACTAAGGCGCCTCTGCGGATCGACTACTGCTCGACTAGGAACAGCCTGCCACGGTTTTCAAATATGCAACCCCCCAATCCGGCCCTGGAGATGGGCCACATTTTCTCTCTGGTAGGGCCACGCCAATTTCCGAGAAATCGCCTCTCCCTGGAGAGTGTTTTCGAGGGTGCTCAGCGTAAGAAGTGCGTCCAGAAATGCGTTCCGCCGATCAGGCACCGCAATGGCCTAGCCACAGTGCATAGCAATCTGTATGCGATATAGATAGCGCATGCAGATTTGTATGCGCTTCTATCTTTGCTTTCCCGTGGCTCGCAACGTTATGGGGAATACAAATTTGTATGCTCCATAGATAGGGCATACAAAGAAGAATGCTTATTCGCGAGATGGGGAAATCGCCATATGGCGCATACAGATTTGTTTGCGACATAGATAGAGGATAGGCAGAATCAACGCAGTTTTTTTGGACGCTTCGGCATGCATCTGGGACCGGCGAACGCATGGTTGACGATAGAGAGCATGTAAGTGAAATTGCGATATAGATAGTTTATGGAGATTTTTTCCCGTGATGCATTCAGCTGAAAAACTCATCCAAGGCCTGGATGAGTACTTCGAAATTGTCTATGCGAAGGCCCTCGATGCGAGGGACAGATTTTGGGTGGAGGCGAGGGCGTCGGGTAAGACGCTTTTCAGGGGTGTCGCGATCTCGCGCAGGGGAAACAGCGTGGACATCTACTGGCTTCGTTTTGCCTACAAAAAACACGAGCACGGCCCGCAGGAGAAGCCATTCAAAAACAGGGTGCCAAAGGGTAAGGGTGGCTACCCTCGTTTCTCGCGGGCCCAGATGGGAAGGATGGAGGCCTGGCTAGAGGAGATGTTCAACCGGTACGAGGATGAGTTCGAGATCTACCGCCAGCTGATGAAGGAGAACCGGACTATGCGTCGCGATCTTGAGAGGCATATGAGGCTGGGAACGAAGGTTGAGTGGTAGGGGTTGCAGTTTTGGCGATGGCGGTAAGGTAGAGACGTATCTCCAACCAAACAGGTATTTCGACATGGCACTCACCCCAATCTTCGTAAGCGGCGACCTCTCCATCCCGGCGGATCAACTCGACAGCTGGGCCGACATCTACTTCGAGGCCAAGACCGCTGGCCTGATGCATGTGCCGCTCTCTGTCTTTCTCAGTGATCCGATGCGGTACATCGCTGAAGGCGGTCAGCCGGTTGTCGAGTCTGCGCAGGACGACGAGTTTCTACCGCTTCTCCCGCGGCAGGCCGAAGTGGCCACGCGCATACAGGAGCAATGGGCTCGCGAGGACGCTCAGCGTGGCAACCACCTGACGCTTGTCGCCAGTCGCTAACAAACGACTCGTCGCATCAGGAGAAAGGTGAGCGTTCAGTCGGCAAAAAAATGGATAGGGGGGAAGCCAGCTCGGCGCATGACCTGGACTCCCTTCCTGATGCAGGGATGGCAGCTGAACTAGTACACGGTCTTCAAATCGGCGAGCTTTGTGCTGAATGCCGGGCTCGTATCCTCAGATTTTCCCCGCCAACGTTTCCCCGAGAATTCGCTGGCAACCGCAATGGTCCCCCGGCCGAACTTCCCGTTAATCCCATCCAAAGCCGACATAACGTCCGAGCTGACGGCTGACGACTGACCGAACAATTCCCCCTGAGTCATAGCCCCATTCGGAGCAATGCCCATTAGGCAGACCCCAGCTTTGGAGAACTCAACGCCAGAGCGAAATACGGACGCAGCTGCCTCAGAGACCAAGGACGCCAGCACGCGAGAGTCATCCAGAGGTGAGCGAAACTTCACTGTGACCGTTTTTGCGTACGGGGCTGCGCGGGTGCTGAACGGACTAGATTGCGCATACACCCGCATGAACGACGTAGTGCACTGCTGACGACGTAATTTCGTAGCAGCGCTGGAGACAAAAGACACCAGCGCGTTAGCAAGCTCGGCGACTGAAGTGACAGGCACACCAAAGGACCGAGAGACGTTGATCATCTGCCTAGGGGTGCCGGGATCGTCGAGTGAGATCGCACATATCCCGTTGAGCTCTAGCTGCGTCCGAATGACCGTGACGGGAAACTCTCGCTCCAGTACGTGTCTCGGTGCGGCGGCGAACTCGGCAGCGGTCTTAATCCCCAGGGCGAGAAGTTTCTTCGTGACGGAAGGCCCGATCCCCCAGACCTCGGAGACGGGAGTCAGGCGTAGGAGGGAAAGGCGGTCATCAGCCCCCATCAGATTGCAGAGGCTCGACCGTGTGACCCGCTTAGCGGCGTAGGAGGCCAGTTTTGCCAGGGTGAGAGTCGGACCGATGCCGGCGCCTGTACCGAGTCCGCACCACTGCTTGACGCGCAAGCCTGCCTCCAGGGTCATCGAGTGGAGCTGCTCATCCGACATGCCGTCGCAGATGGCGAACCCCTCATCGATTGAGTACACGGCCAATTTCGGCACCACAGACGACAATGTGCGCATCATGCGACTGCTCATGTCGCCGTATAGCGCAAAGTTCGCAGAGCACACCGTCACACCCTCACGCCAGAAGAAATTGCGGACGTGGTGCGCCGGATCGCCGACTTTGATGCCTAGCGCCTTCGCCTCCTCGCTGCGGGAAATTACGCATCCGTCATTACTGCCGGCGACCACTACCGGGCGATGTAGAAGCTCAGGACGCCATACGGACTCGACGGAGTAGTAGAAGTTGTTGGCGTCGAACAGCACATATGCAGGGCGACCGTTCATTGCCGTCGCAGGTCGTGCAGGTTGAAAGTGCATACCCCCCAAATGACCAGGTCTTCGGGGTTGGGGATAGCAATCGGGGGATAGGCAGGGTTTTCTGGCGCCAGCAGCACGATATTTGACTCGGTCTCCAGTAACCGCTTGCAGACGAATTCGCCGTCGTAGATCGCTGTAACTATCGAGCGGTGCTTCGCCCGCAGAGACCGGTCCACCACGATGATGTCGCGCGGGTAAATGCCAACGCCGGTCATAGAGTCCCCGCCAGCCCGCATCAGGTAGGTGGCGGGCGGATTGAGGATCGCGATTTCGTCGAGCGACGTCATCGACTCGACGAGATCCTCAGCGGGGGAAGGAAAGCCGCAGGAGATGTGACTAGAGAAGAGGGGTACAAGCTTTGTCCGCGGAGTTCGCGCCAACAACGAGGCGGAGCCGAGCAGGGTCATGGTGTCGTTCATCGCGCACCTGTATGTATATACAGTTAGGGGCCGTGATGATACGCCGGTGACCGTAGCGGACAAGCTCCAGGCGACGAAGATACTTCGAGGAGCAAAAAACATGGATAGGGGGGAAGCCAGCGCCGGCCTTCCAGGAACTACTCCGGATGTTGAAGCAGGGGGCGGTCCCGCCGACGAACGCACACATTCAGCACAACGGGGAAATCTCCACCCCCAACACCACAGGCGACTATTTTGCAGGCACAGAGAGACCAGAGCCGCCAAATGAAACATTCCCCGACCGGGCAACAATGCGACTCCGAAAAGACATAGAGGCAGTTACTCTCGCCGCAGAGCTACAGACAGCACATAGGACAATGAATGCCCCCACACATTACTGACGACAAAGCGGCAGTTATCCGCTACTGGCACGCCGTCGAACTGCTCAGCCCCCAGACAGTGCCATTTCCGTCCACCAGGGAAAGGGCAAGCCCGCGTGACGCTGTGGTGCATGACCTATCGAGAAATGGAGCGCTCGTCCTGCCCTGGTCACCGCAGAGCCGGCTGGCGAAGATGGTCATTCCCCAAAACCGCACTTGGAGCCACCTGGTCTACGGCCACTGCTTCGACTACCGCTTGATCGTCGACCTCCTGGAGCAACACTTCGGCGCAGACAACGGCTATCGGGAAACGCGAGAAAGTATCGCCGGACTTTACGCGCTCCGTTTCACTGCCCAGGGAAAGATGGTCGAAGACAGCTTCGTGCTCTCCAGCGCCGCATGGCTCGCTGGCAGAATTCTCACAGGACGCGAGCGGCTGAGCGGATTCGAGGACGCCCAGAGCACAGCCGCAGAAATTGCAGCTGAAACGCTTGAGGGCGTGGTGACGCCTATGGCACTGGAGGCCCTGACCGCGAAAGTCATCGCCCACCTGTCTCTCGCCGACTTTTTCTCACCTGCCCCCAGCCGCTACATCTGCCGGTCAACACCTGTTCGGCCAAGCGCAGCAGACGCGACCGACGATCCTCTCAACAGCTTCCTGCTTGATGACCTCGCCAGGGTTGCGAGTAGCGTCGCAGGTGGCGAAAGCAGCGCTGCACTGGAGGCGTACCTGTCACTGCATGACGGTACGAAGCGAGTTGACCTGAGCGACGATGTTTCGTCAGGGACGCAGTGCGGCTTGCTGGCGCTGGGCCGCTACCCAACCGGCTGCTGGCCAGCGCCTGGCGACCTCGGCCTGGTGCACTCGCAACAGCTCGCTGTGAACACGATTCGCGACGGGCTGGAGCGCGGGGCGGGACTGCTGTCGGTAAATGGGCCGCCGGGGACGGGTAAAACAACGCTGCTGCGGGACATCGTCGCCGCGGTGGTGACCAACCGGGCGGACGCCCTCGCGAGGCTTGCCACTTCGTCTGACGCATTCCTCGACAAGGGGACTGTCGTTGATGCGGATAAGAACCGAGGGTACTGGCCGCTCCATCCAGATCTACTGGGGCACGAGATTGTCGTTGCGTCGTCGAACAATGGCGCAATCGAGAACGTCACCCTGGAACTACCGCAGATCGACAAGGTGGACGCCAGCTGGCTCGATGAGTATGACCTGTACGCCGATATTGCCTCGGTGGTCTCCGGGCAGCCGGCCTGGGGACTTATCTCAGCCGCCCTCGGCAGCAAGGGGAGGCGAAGTGTCTTCGTCGACGCTTTCTGGAGCGGCGTATCCCGGCGTAAGGCTGCGGTTGATGCTGGTGCTGCGGAACAGCGCCAGCAGGCGGCGGGCGCCGAGGGGCGACCTGATGATGAGGTAAGCGAGCAGGGCGAGGGTGCTCCGGGCGCCGGTGCCGGGCTGCTCCAGGATGGCCACGCGACTTCCCAGGGAGCGCTGGCGCCGAGAGCTGAAGCCGCGGCTGCCGTCGGCGTGGAGGAAACTGCGACGCCCAGGGGCATGGAGGCCTGGCTCAACGACCAGCGCAAGAACATCCCGGCTGCCGAAAAAGCTGCTCTGTGGAAACAGGCAGTTCAGCGGTACCAAGATGCTAAGCGGGAGGCGGATCTCGCCGCCCAGGATGCCCTGAGGATCACCACCCTGCTCCGGCTGCGCCATGACGTCTGCAAAGAGCTGCCGAAGTTGCAGCAGGCCATCGCCGATGTAGCAGCTGGTGCCAGGGCGTTGGCGAGCGATCTGGAGGACAGGGAGAAGGACGCTGGTGCTGCAGAAGCGCTGCTTGAGGATGCGCTGGCGGCAGTCGCAGAGCTGCTAAAGCGTCGCCCAGGGTTTTGGGAGAACCTGCTCAGCTTCTGGCGGGCGGGCCGGCGCTGGGCCCAGGAGGAGGGCAATGCCCGCGCCCAGCGGGAGCTGGCGCAGGGTCGCTGCAAGCGGATTGACCGTGAGATGCAAACATTGCTGGAGAAGGCCGAGCGCCAGCAACGCGCGTACGCAGACGCAAAAGCAGCAGCTGAGAGCGCACATCAGGAGGCCAGGCGTCTCTCCAGCGAAGCGATCGCGTTGGCGAAGCACTACGGCGCCGAGCATCTGCGGGTATTCCTGGAAACCGGTGCCATCGGCCGCGGTGAAGCGATAGAGCTCGCTGAGCCCTGGAGCATTCCAGGCTGGCGCCGGGCCAGGGCGAAGGTGTTTCTGGAGGCCATGCGCCTACACCAGACGCTTTTCCAGCTGGAGTCATCGCGGGTCTTCACCAATCTCACCCTTGCCAAGGTCGTGCTCGAGGGCGAGCGGTACCAGAACATCCCGCGCGAGGCGATCCGGTCGGTGTGGGGCACCCTGTTCATGGCGGTACCGGTGCTGAGCAGCACATTCGCCTCTTTCGCGCGGTGCTTCAGCACCCTCGGCGCCGGCGATATCGGCTGGCTGCTCGTCGACGAGGCCGGCCAGGCGACGCCGCAGGCGGCTGTGGGGGCATTGTGGCGTTCGAGGCGGGCGGTGATGGTCGGCGACCCGCTCCAGCTGGAGCCGATCAACCAGGTGCCGCCGGCGGCCCTGGAGCACATGCGAAGAGCCTTCGGGGTGGAGGCGCATTGGATGCCGCACCAGCTGTCCGCGCAGCGGCTCGCGGATCTGGCCAACCCGATCGGCAAGGAGATCGGCCCGGAGGGTAGCAAGGTGTGGGTCGGCCTCCCGCTGGTGGTCCACCGCAGGTGTGACCACCCCATGTTCGAGGTCGCCAACCGTATCGCCTACTCGGGCGGGATGGTCTACGGAACCTCCCGGAGGGTACCCGATACCCCCCCGACCCTCCCGTCAGGGTGGGTGCAGGTACGCGGTACCTCCAGCGGGAACTGGGTACCCTCGGAGGGGAGGTCGCTGAACCTCCTCGTTACCCTCCTGACCCTCGAGGGGGTACCCCCGGAAAGCATCTCGGTCGTCACGCCTTTTGGTGACGTAATTCGTCAGGTCGGCGGAGGTACCCTCTCGAAGGTAGGGGCAACCTCCGGAACCATCCACACCATGCAGGGGAAGGAGGCCGACGTCGTCATCCTGGTGCTAGGGGGTAACGCAGACCCCCAGCGACCCGGCGCCAGGGGGTGGGTGGTCTCCAAGCCGAACATGCTCAACGTCGCCGTCACCAGAGCCAAGCGTCGGCTCTACGTGATTGGCGATCGCACCGACTGGGAGAAGCGCCGCTACTTCAACCAGGTGATGGATCTGCTGCCGGTGGTTAGCGTCGAGGCGGCGCTCACGCGGATGGAGGCGGCTCAGCGGACGAGCGAGGTGCGCGGCCGCACTGAGCAGGATGGCGACTGGCAGGCGGCGCTGGTGCTGTCTGACAAGCTCCAGGTAGGTCGCCCATCGACAAGCTGAGCGGGTTGGGCGGCCGCCCGGCCGTGCGGAGTGTTCTCCAGGGCGCATCTCAGGAGTGGCACCAGCAGGCTACAGACGGAGCAATTCCCTCTGTAGCTGCACGTCATTGCGCCCCGGCCGGCTGCCAGATCAGGCGTCGAGCCCCTCAGATGGGAGCAATAGCCCCAGTGCGACGAAACATCAGATGCAAAGATGCCGCCTGTACCTTCAGCAGAAGGCCCCAGCGCTGGCCGCCATATTTTCGTATGGGGCACAGCGTGTCGGGCCGGGCGCCACGTTGACCAGGAGCATTGATGACGAACGTGAAGTTGGAAGACCTGAGTAAAAGCCAGCAGTGGTTGCTCAACGGCTATGTGGCCCTGTACCTGTCCAGCGTCGATCGGCTGGCTGCCACCTGCGCCGGCCTTACCATTTCGGCCATGGCCTATCCCGCGTTACTCCTGAGGGGCGAGGTGGCTGTTTGGCTTGGCGGAGCTCATGGCGAAACCCTAGGCACCATCGCCGGGCTGCTGCTCATGTTCGCCGGCTTCACCATTCTTTCGCGGCTCGTGGGCTTTTGGATCATCAACCCGCTTTGGGGCCTGTGCATTCTCGCCAAGGCACGATACCGCTACGGGCCAGTTACCCGCCGGAAGATTCTGGAGTGGGTTATCGAGCAGGGTGGCGGTGAGTCCAAGGCCGCGCTGGACATAGCCGCGCTGGCGCGGGCCCAGGGTGAGCTGAAGTAGCTCAGCAGCCACCGTGCATCCATCGCCATCCCTTTTCAGGAGCCTATGACCATGACGCAGTCCTCCATCGAGGTGCACCCAGACTTTCCTTTCATCCGCGTTGGCCTGGCGTACGACTTCGACACCTCGCTTGCGGGGTTGCCTCGGGAAGAGCACGTGGTCGATCCCGGAGATTGGTGGATGGAGGTGGCCGGAGAGGTTCAGGGGCTTGTTTACGGATCCCGTGATAGGGCCCTGGCTGACGTCGAAAAGGTGATCTTTGCAGAATGGCGTGACAATTCGTTCGTTGAGCAGCAGATCGCTGCAGCGGTGGACGCCGGGAATACCCATCTCGCGCTAAGGCTGGCGGAAGGCCGCGGCCGGGCCAGGGGGAGGCGTGACGCCAAGGAAGAGTTCGCAGCGGCTCTGAGTGAGGTTGACCACGTCCTGAAGCGTTTTCGGAGTCGGTGAGTCGAGGCCCTAAAGGGGGAGCAATTCCCCCTGTAGACGCTACCCATACATGAAAACATTGCATCCACGAATCGCAGTGTTCAGCGGCGTTTGCCCCTTCCTACAGGAGCTTCCATGCGGAATCCCATCTTCCAATACTCCGTCGTTTCCGAGTCCAGCCACAGCAGATTTGGCGGTGCACCGTCGCATGCGGCGCATAAAAGCAACTTAGAGGTAATGCTGTGCGGGGTGAGCCGCGCCATCTTTGGCTGCGCTTCGTCCGAGAGTCTGGCGGGGCTGGATGGTGTGGTCAGTTGTCCTGAGTGCATGCGTGTGCTGCAGGAGCGTGGCGTTGGTAGTTATGCCGGTCCGCTAGGGTTCCTCCCTACATCGGTAGTGAAGAATGGCGTGCTACTCGATTACTTCAGTGTCGGGATCTTCGATCAGGGGTACGAGGATTTCTTCGCTCACGGTCACCACGCACCAGGCGTGGTGCTGGGTATTGCGCGGGAAATGTTCATGAACCGTCTCGAAGGCTGGGAAGAGCTGCAAACGACGGTATACGCGCACTGGAGCGCGTCTATCGAGGCTCACGAGAAGGACGGGCCTTTCTGCAGGCTGACATGGCATAAGACAGCGGATGAAGAGGGGTACAACCCCACAATCAAGGTCTTCCCCCGCCAGATCACTGTGATTCGGCATGAAGCGTGGCCGCTGCTGGAGAAGCACGGCACGGAAACCGAGCACGCCTGCAGGCGGCTGAAGGCCTGGTACCTCGGCTCGACAAAGCTCGGCAGGGTTCCAACTCCTGATGACCTCGACATCCGGTACACCCGTGGATACACCGTTTGCGGTGTCCCCTCTGGAAGCACCGAGAACACCTGTCTTGAATGGCCGACGGCTTACTTCGAAGAGGCCATGCAGCTTCTCGGGAAGTGGGAGGTTGCCGGTGCGACCGGATTGAAGCTCGTAGGTTGGTCGTGTGGCATCTCGCTCGAGGAGCTGAGAGCCGGTGGCGCCACGATCATCCGGCACGGAATTCGTGAGCACGGAAGAGACTTTCCCTTCTGGGAGTTCCTCGACATGTATCAGCTGGCGGAGCGTTGAGAGATGAAAAATTCCCAGGAGGAGCAAGCTATGTCGGGCCAGGCGATCCGTATCGAGCCAATCGAGCGTGATCTGCACCTCAACTGTCCAGAGTGCCAGGCTACTCGTCTGCAGGTGACCACCAGTACCTGCACTGTACCCGTCGGTAAATACTGGCTCACAGACGGCGACACGATTCCGGGATTGGAGACTGCTCTGATCAGGTCGCGCATGGAGAAGCCGATTCCTGCAGATCAGCAAGCAGCCGGGCGTCGTAGCAACTACGACTACGAGCTGCTGGTAGGGAATTGCCACGTGTGCCAGGCGGAGTACATCGTGCTGTCGGCGAAGATGATCGATTCTGCTGTGTCCGTCGACGAGGCATTCGTCCAGGCGTACTTCTACGAGAATCTCGAAGTCAGCCCGCCTACCTACTGGAGTGGCCGACAAGAGGGCGAAGAGCAGCCTTGGCTTATCGCCCGACATGACACACCCAAGGGAGTCGTCCTTTGCCATACCTTCGGCCCGTTCAGCCTCAACGGATCAACGATGAAGGGGAAATACGGCGTCTCCAGTTGCGGTGGAGACAAGGGCTCCTGGGGCTTCGCCTGGCGCTTCATGCTGGCCAAGTGGTCCCGCCTCAAGGAACTGGCGGAAGTGGTCAACCGTCAAGCCTGAATAGAACGGTGCGTGGTGCACCAGATAAGGAGATGAGATGAGTTTGTCCTGTAACCTGAGCGTTCGCTATATCGACGCACTTCAGCAGCTTCCACAATTCCTCTGTGCCGTGCCGGCGCGTGAATCGGTGACGCACGTCCTGACAGGCGTGCGAATTTCCCCATTAGGTGAATTGCAGGACGCCGATGACACCGCGGGCCTGCTCGAGGTCGAGTTTCCTGGTGGAAATAAAATCCAAGTGATTGGTGCTTTGTACCTACAGCTGGCTTTGAAAGAGGCGGCGGAAATCGAGATCAGCACCAGCCCTTCTGACTTCGGCATCCGTGAGTCGAAGTATTCGCCTGTGCAGCAGCGTATTGCTGATCTGGCGGAACACCTCAACCGGAAGCATGCGCTCGACGGCTAGGCAGCAGTGCTTCCGGGGAATAGAGCCTCACGAGCCCGGATATGGGACGAATACAAGCCGTGCTGAAGGTCTGAGCTGAAAGAATGCCGCCCCTGGCTCCTTGGCAGGGGAGCATCGGTACAACAGCAAGATTCCTGGAGAACAGAATGGCGGGCGCGGCGCAGTTATTGGTGGAAGTGGTAGAGCACGAGGACGGCATGCATCTGGCTGAGCTGGATCGCGAGGAGCGAGAGTACATCTCGATCGAGGTCGGAGGCACGATCGTCTACGGGCAGAAGCCGACAATGTTCTACCTGTCGAAAAGCCAGAAGGAGCTGATCTCCGACCTGCAGGCCGAGATCCGCAGAGAAGGGGAGGCCTGCCCGGAGCGGCTGAAAGGCCTTTTCCGGCAACTGGAGCAGTCGGGGCTAGTGCTGGAGCCGGAGGCAGCAAGCCTTCGCAAGCACATCAACGGCCTAGCGCCGAAGGCCGCCCTCTAAGACCAGGCTGATCACCTCGTCATTGAGCCGCCGAAGCGCCAGCCTCGTTGGTGCTGGGTCGCTGAGCTGGTCGCCCTGGCCATCCCGGTCGTATGCAACGATCAGTTGCGCCTTCCAGCGTACGCCGTCAAGTCTGTGGTCAGGCTTCTCGCCCCTACCAATCGCTACACGTGCGGCGCGATAGGCCTCATACCAATCAGCACGAGGTGCGTTGTAGTGGCCGAGGCCTGGCTTGCGTTTGAACGGCATCGCTTTCACCTAGGACAGCAGGGGAACGGCGGCCGTGAGGTCCCCGCCAGACACAATCCCCAGCTTGGGAACGTAGGCAACGGTATTGCCGGACTCGTCCTGGGTGCGGAAGCACAGGTAAAAACCGAACTCCAGAGGGCTTGCTGCCCCCGGCACGCCGGGCAAGTAGCACTCATTGGCGATATGCCCAACATTCTGGCCATAGATCGGGGCGATGCCGGCTACCTCGATATCCGCCGACTCGCAGATGATCCGCAGCTTTTGGCGAATCTGGCCCTTGTTGTAGTCGAGCATTGGCCGCTCTTTACGATGCAGGCGAATTTGCCGGATCTCGTGACGCAGCAGGGCCCGGAAGTAGAACGCCTTGTTCGCTTCGTGCTTGAAGCTGAACGCAACGCGATCGCCTACGTTGAAAAGCGGCTTCGGGATCTGATTGCTTGTCGCGGCCAGGGGGCAGCTGGGAGAAATGGCACGGGCCATGGCGTTCTGCTCTGTGTTGGGAGTGGGCGTTGCTGTCATGCCTATTTTCCATTGACCTGGGAAAGCGCAAGGGCGCTGGTATCAGTGGGGAGAAAGGGCGTTCATCATTCGCGTGAGCTTGTTGCAGAGCAGGATGTCGACGCAGCCATAGTTGTCCATGAGCCAGACCTGGTGATCCTGGTGCGGGACTTCTTCCCAGCGGAGGCGCTGCTTGGCGCCGGCGCCGTGGAGTGCGATGCCGGCGTTGACCATGCGTTCTTCCCAGCGCGAGTCGGCCTTGTCGCCATTGATGTCCCAGGCATGTCCCTCCGGGCACCGGTACACCATATGCAAATACTCTGCTGGCGCTGAAGCACCAGCATCTGCGTCATCCAGCATGCAGGCGACCAGGGTTCCTTGGCGGTTGTTCGACTCCAGCAGCGCCACGGCGAGGGTGTGGCAGTCGCCCTCTACGAAAGGCTCTTCGCCGTACTGCTGGCGCACGTCGTGGAGCGCGTTGGTGATGGTCGAGTGCATGTTCATCGGTAGTCCCGCAGGGGCTCACTGGTTCATATGCCTCTACGGTATTTCAGGATGACGGATGTGCAACCGAGAAAGAGGTAGTAAGCGAGCTGGTGCGCTATCGGAGGCGGCTAGCACTTGGCCTAGGAAGACCATCCGCTTGCGTTTCAGGTGACCCGTGAGACGCTGACACCATAACGATTACTGAGGAAACCGACGTGGCGAAGATCGATGACTTCCACTGCAAGGGCTGTAACAAGTGGTTCGACATTTTCAAGAAGGGCGCGAAAAAAGGGGTTCTGTCTGACCTGTAAGCCGCGCCAGCAGCCAAAGCCGAAGAAAAAGTAGCTGCCACAGTCGTTACAGGCCCCTACAAAGGAGTACCCCATGCCTGCATGGTATCCCCGCGGCGTGCCGCACCACCCTGAAACCCGCCTGCGGCTTGAATGCAAGTCAGAAGGCGGCCGGCATGGCCGCATTATGGTGAGCGCCTACGATGGCGAGCGCCTGGTGCATTTTCAGGTGTATTTCCACTGGCACTGGGAAGGCCACGCCAGCGGGCAGCTGCTGATGCCGCGCTTTGTCGAGGTGGCTGAGGCGAAGGTGGCCGAGCCCGCGCGTTACGCAAAATTGGTCGAGGTGACCGCGTGAAAGTGTTTTTGGATGACGAGCGCTCTACCCCGGAAGGTTGGGTGAGGACGTTCTGGCCCGATGAGACCATCGAGCTTCTGAAGGGTGGGAGTGTAACTGAGCTGTCCCTTGATCATGATCTCGGTGACGATGACCGGGGCACCGGTTACACGGTGCTGTTGTGGCTGGAAGAGCAGGTTGCCCTGAATGGCTTCGTGCCTCCCGCCATCCGAATTCACTCTGCAAACAGCTCGGCAAGGCTGAAAATGGAAGCTGCAGTGGTGACCATCGGCAAACTTGCGGCTGGCTTCGAGAGATAAGGGGCGAGGGATGGATAACAGATCCGTGGGCATTGTGCTGAGTCCCGAGCAGATTGACCTGCTTCGTCAAGAGCTTTTGCGGGATGATCTGTCGATCTACACGGTCGTCATCATGGCTCGACAAGCAGTTGAGCAGGGCAGATACGCTGATGCTGTGTCTCGGTTACGCGTTGACGCCGACAAGATCCGAATGCACAGCCGCGAGCTGTACGAGCTGATCAGCTAGAAAGGAACACGTCCCACATGACCAAATTGAACGTCTACTGCTGCACGCTGGCCGGCCGCGCTGAAGGTATGGTCGCGGCTCGCTCGCGCAAAGTAGCTGCGGAGCTGCTGGGCCTGAGCCTGTACGAGCTGACGACCTACGGGCACGAACCCACCGACGCCGACGAGGCGGTCGCCCTGGGTGCACCTGGTGCGGTGTTCCATCGCGCGGATGGCTTCGCCGGCACCGGGCCGTGGGTGCTGAGCAAGCCGGCGCCAGAACGCGCGCTATGCATAGACCAGGGCCGGGGCCCTGGATGGAAAGCATTAGACAAGGGCGGACTCATGGAAAAGCCGATGACACTTGCTCAGCGGTTTAAGCAGAAAGCGCTCGAATTGGTGCCGCAACAGGATGAGCTGCAAAATCTCGATCCAGGGATCGACGATCCTCACGTGATCGACGAAACCATGTTCCGGCGCAGTGAGTTCCTTGGGGGCATGGCCGCTGTGATCCTGGCGCTCCTGGCGCGTAGCGAGCAGGAATAGGCCTGATCTCGGAGCTGCGGAACGGAGATGGCTGGTGCGGCCTACACCAGCCTGTGTCTGGCGTCACTCCAGCGTTGGGCTGACCTATGGCCTCAGAACCGCCCAGAACGCCACCGTAGGCCGTTTTACGACACCTGGCCAGCAGCTGCAGCCACCCTAGAAGAGCAGAGCGATCTGGTGGCCCGCTGAGTCCCTTTCAGCACGCCAGGCGGCGAGGAGCTCCCGGTACCGGGGCAGAACGACCTTGTCGGACGTGATGTGTGAATGCAGCACCAGCAGCTGGGCGTTGATGGCTAGCTTCGGGTCGCCGCTGCCGTTTTGCATGATCTCCCGGCTATTGAGGGCATCCAGCCCGCCGATCCGGATCTCCTCATACCGCATCTTGCTGCGTACCGCGCGGATTTCCGCGTGGCCAAGGCGAACCTCCATCGCCTTGATGCGCTCATCAAGGTCGAGCGGGAAGTCCTGGATGTAGGAGTCCGGCTTTACGATCGTGCTGGGCGGCACGTCATCGTAGGGCTCGAATGTCGCGTCGATGTACGCGTGCAGCGCCTGGCGGTCATGCGTTTCGCGGATTAGCTGCGCTGCAGCGGTGATTGGGTCGGCGGCCATCTGCTTTGCCCTGTGGTGAGCGTTCTGATGGCTCTATCGTCCAGCATTTTCAGAATGCGCAAGCGCCATTCCTGGCCCGGCCGCGGTCAGGCGGCCCGGCCATCTGCCAAAGCGTTGTAGGTGTAGTAGTCAGCGATCTGTTCGTTGAGCTTGTCGAGCAGGTCGAGCCGCTTGAACTCTAGATGGAGATTGCCGTTTTTGAACGACTTGGCCCGGAAGTACTCGTCCTCGTAGACACCACGGTTCTCGAACACCTCGTTCATGGCGGCTTCCAGGCTTCTGGGGTCAAAGCGCTTCTTGTCGAGGGTCTTCACCACGCGATCGATGTCGTTGAGCTTGTTGCCGGCGTAATTATTCATCGAGTCGCTGATGCAGAGCCCTCGCCGCATGGCGTGGCGCACCATTGAGCGCATGATGATGCTGCTACCCATGCGGAACGGTTCGGCCTTGTTTCTGCGGTAGTCGTCGGAGAGATGGCGGAATACGTTGAACACCCCCCGGCGGAACATCTCCTCAGAGCGTATTTGCAGCTCAATGAAGGTTGCTCGGACGTTGGCATCAGTGAACTCGGCAGGGGAGGGGAAAAGGCTCTTCTCGAACTTATCGGCCTCCTCAGCATCCATCAGCTGTTTGAATCCGGTCAGATCCATTGCACGGCGCCACAGCTTGCCGTCCAGCTCCTTGCGAATACGATCTAGCGATTCTCGCGGCTGCGCTTCGTAGGGCATCAGGTTGTGGCCGTAGGGGGCAAGAACCTCCTCCGCCATCTGCAGGGTCCGGTGCGAGTCCTCAATGAGGCGCATCGCGTCCTGGCGGGCAGTCAGCAGATCGGTGAGTGAGGTGGGTAGCGCCACCTGTTTGCGGAAGGTCATGCCGGTTCATCCTGTGCTGAAGGATGCTGGTGCTGTGCTCGAGGCAGCACCAGCTCGATGACGCATTCTCCCGCAGTGCTGGAAAGCGCAAGGGGCCCGGCCTGGGTTCAGTCTTTGGAACCTGCGGTAAGCTGCAGCCAGACTGACCAGCGTGGCGAGGAAATATGCGATCTAGAGCGGAGCTCCGTCAGTACCTGGAGTCGAAAGGCGAGGTGACGCGGAGATTCAGGACGTGGGAAGAGGCAGGGCAGAGCGAGAAGCGCGGGCTGCTATGTGAGCGGCTGCCCTCAGGCTACGCCAACTGGTTTTCTGTCAGCCAGGACAAGGTATGGTGGGTTTACGCCGACGCTTCGGACGGTGGCTCATGGTCGCCACAGGGGGTTACGGTCACTGGCTACAGCGTTCCGTATGACAGAGAGTTGGTGCGGAACATCTATGCCCTGGCCAGGCCTGCGGGGCGCTGAGCAGAGAGATGTGTGCTGAGGCCCTCACTCCGCGCACCGGGCGCCCCGTGCAGCTGGAGATAAGGGCCAGGCAGGCTATTAGCCTTTGCTCTTATTGATCAACCCCGCAATTGCCTCCACGCTCGGATTGCTGAGCCCGTGGAAGAACAGGAACGACAAGCCCAACTCCGGGTCATGGACAACCACTTCGTCAGCTGAGAAGTAGTAGCGGGTGTTGTCCAGCTCGAAGTGCGTGAGCGCCTCGGGCAGCTCTCCGTCGTAATCAAGCACGTGCGCAACAGTCAGAGGGCTCGCGTCAGGGCGGCTGCCCTTAATCCAGTCCAGCATGCTGAACCACAGACCTCCGGCGGGAAGGCACTCACCATCGGTGGTGTACTGCGACCAGCATTCCTGATCGTGCGCATTACACATAGCGATCATCTGGGTAGCGCCGTTCAGGTCGCCAGCTTCCAGCGCCAATGCAATGCCCTGGTTGAGGGTAGGGGGCATGTCCACGGCTTTCACCGCCGGCAGCGTATTCTGCCAATCCGCCCACTGAGCCTCGGTGATCGGCGTAACCCCGTAAGCCGCCACAGCATCCGCATAAATGGCGTAGGAACGAGCGGTAGCAGCTAGCTGGGTAGTCATTGCAAAGTCCTCGGATCAATTCGGATGGGGCGGGCTATAGGGTGAACATCTTGCCCCAGCTTCGCTGATCCGCAAGGTCAGTGCGGCAAGCACGCTCTATGGGCAGCTACTCGGTGCCAGCGATGATGGCGGCCGCCCAGGCAAGGGCAGCGGAGCGACAGAACTCGCGATCCGAGTCATCGGCACAGGGCTGACGGTAGTTGCTGGCATAGTGCGAAAGGGCTTTTGCTGCTTCGCTCATCGCAAGGCGCTCCTGGATGGCGTTTTTCAGTCCAAGGCCGCATTCATCATGCTGGCTACCCGGTCGGCGCTGAGCACCGCAAGCGTTTCTGAGCAGCGGTTGCAGCCAAGCACGAATTGGCACTCGACCTCGCCTACCTTGAGGCGGCCGTCCTGTACTGGGCCGCGCACGACGTTGTGCGTATGCCAGGATTGGTCTTGGCTACCGCAGTGCTTGCATGGGGTGTTGCCGTTGTCTTTGTTCGCAATCATCGGGCAGTTTTCCTACTGCAAGGCTTTGTTCAGGCCATCGCGCAGGCAGCGGGCCTGACACTCATAACGGTCAGAGCGGTCCAGAACCTGACCGCTAGAGTTCGTGACCTGCCATACGCAGTCACCCGTTTCCAACTCGTCGACCCACAGCTCCAGCATCTGGCTGCTGTCGATTTGGACGCTGTAGGACAGCTCAAAACCGTCCAAGTCGCTCTGTTCGATGGCCATTGTCGTCTACCTCTAGTTTGCCGGCTCGAAGAACACACCCTGGCCGGCAGGCCAGGCCTCAATGACCTTCCCGCCGGCGCCGCCGCATTCCCCGCACACGCGAAATGGATCTGCGGGGTCATGGCCCTTGCTGTTGCACGGTTTGCAGTGCGAGAGAGTCGGCCGGACAGGTTTCAATTCAGCGGGTTGCTTGTCGTTGCACATAACGGTCATCCAGCGAGGCGGGGAATCAGTAGATCACCCGGCCGAGTTCTGCGTTGATGTCTATGCCTTCGAGCTCAGCCAAGGCGCCGATGGTTCCGCCGGCAGCTGAATGCATGTCGCGCCAGTAGGTGGGCTTCTGCGGGTCGGTTTCGGCGTTCTGCTCGATGGTCACCAAGCACGCAAGTGCACCAACCAGGTTCAGGCGACGTTCTACCGCCTCAACTTCGTCGATCAGGGCTTGAAAGACGCGGCGGGCGGCACTCTCAGCATCCATCTGGGCGAAAACCGCATCTTCGGCGGCGATCTGAGCTTCAAGTGCCTGGGTATCCATGTCGTGCTTCTCTCGATTCGTTGAGAGCACAGCGTCACATGGAGCGCCGGAAGTGCAAGACGCGCTGGTGTTCGCAGCGCTCTCCTCTCAGAGGCGGTCGGAAAGGCGGCGGATAACGGTGCCGTCGCTGAGCGTGACCTGTCCGTTGCGCGCAAGGGCTTTCTGAGCTGCCCGTGCCGCTTTTTTCTCTGCGTGGCGGGGCAGGAATGCAACATTGCGGGCCTTGCGCTCAGCGAGTACCGCCAGAGAGGCCGCCAGACCAGGGCTGCCAACGCCATCAACCTCCCAGGTTCCATCGGGCTGCTGAACTGCATCGGCGGTGTTGAAGCCGATGTCGATGATGGTCTTCGCGTTCGCGTCAAAAGGGGCGCTCAGCGAGTGGAAGAATTCGGTTTTGCCCTTGGTAATTACGGGTTTCATGCAGATTTCCTTCTGGGGATCATTTGGGCGTTGGGGCGGCGAAGATCAGCCTTCTGTGGGCGGAGTGAAGCGCACCCACCATTCCTGGGCTACTTGGGCGCCGCCGGCGCCATATTCGTACCCACGCAATTGCATCCCATGCGCCGAAATGGACAGCAGGCGAACATCCACGATTGGATCCAGCACATTGGTGCCGCTGTCGCTCAACAGGCAGGCCTCGGAAACAAGGCGACCTAGAACCGGATTGCGACCGTCGGCCATATTCAGGTCGCCCGTAACGAAGGGAGGCTCTTTGCCTTGGGCGATCGGCTTCCCTTTGCTGAACAGCGGCATTACCCAGGCTTGCATGGTGAGATCCTATGCATCGGTGACGGTCAGTTTGGCAAATTGTACAGGCCTCATCAGTCCAGCCCTACAGGGGCAGGCTTGGCCTGTAGCGTGCCGTGCCAAGCGCTGTTTGCCGCACGGCTGGTGGGTCGCTTGGCCACCTTGCTGCGAGAGTCGTCCTCTACCACCCACCCTTCACGGCCCACGCCTGGCTTGGGCTTCTTGTCGTACCAGAACCAATTGGCGTCATAGTCCTGCGCCAGCCAGGATGCCCAGGACGGCGCAGTATCCCAGCGAGGAGCCGCGAACGGGTCGTTGTCCTCGATCATGCGGCGCGACGCATCCAGCACTTTCTCGCGCAACTCCGTGATGGTCGGGGCGTCATGCTTGATGTATTCGCCGGCCAGCTGGGCATATCGCCCGTCGTCGGCCAGTTCTGCTGCGGGATCAAAGGCATCCGTCACGTCGCGGAGCATCTGGAGGAGGGTTTTGCTCACGGGATTGCTTCCTGTGGGTGGTGGGCAGTACTGCGTGTCATGCAGCTCAAGCTGCGAATGCGTCGAGCTCGGCGAGATAGGCCGAGTCATTAAGATCGACGCTATTGCACGACATGCCGTGCTCGTTGATCTGCTTCAGCGCGGCTTCGCTGCCGTTCCGGAGGGTGAGTGCATCATGCTTGGGCATGCTGGCGCCCCGCTCGCCATCGAGGTCCTGCAGGCGCTTCTGGTGGTGCAGGCGATCGTAGTGGCGCTGGCGCTGTTGAAGAGAGGTGTTGCTGGTGCCAGGTTGGCCGGCGGCAGTGTTTTTGGTCATGGGCAGTGCTCCAGGTCGATTGGAGCTTAGGCTCACACGAGTCTGCTGAAGCGCAAGAGTGTGAGGGCGGTGTCCAGCGCCCTCAAAGCCCTGTCACTTCAGGTTGAAGGGATTCTCGGAAAGCACAACGCTGGGTTCACGAAGCCTGGCCAGCTCCGTGAGTCGACGAAAGACCTTTGTCATGCCCGTCACGTTGAGATCCAGCTGTTCTCCCGGCCCGAGCTCAGTCAGCCGCATGGCAACCTCCCGACGCCGAACCTCCGGGCTTGGCGTGCATGAGGCCACCAGATCTTGGTCGTACAACGCGATGCGCAGACAATCCCAGCTGACAATCTCGCAGGTGAGACCTACCTCAAGTGGCCGGGTTCTAGAGGGAAGCGCTTGAAGCCAGGTATCTTGGCGCTCCTGCCAGACCTCTTCGGAAATGTCATCTGGCCTGTCTGTCGAGTTCTGGTACTGGTAGCTGTCAAAGCCAGCGGCCCTGAGTTGTTCTTGGTAGCCCAAGACTCCCTCGCAGTAGAACAGCGCCAGCACATTTCCCTGGGAAGGGATCAGGCAAACACTCAGCGTTGCGTCCCAGTCGACAGAGCGGACGCCACGGCCAAGCACGTCAACCTGGGCTTTTTGGATCTCCTCATGGACGGCCCAGAAGGCACTTTGGCTGTCTTTGTCGATACGGCAGTAGTTCGCTTCGAGATCCTTCTCCAGGGCTATACGCCGAGCAACCTCTCGCGCGATGAATTTCTGCCCGATCGAGACACACTCAGCCCGAATCCCTTTCAGCCGGCCGAGAGCATCCTCCAGCGAAGCATTGCGGAGGATCAGGCCGTTGTAGATTTTGATGCTCAAAGTGGTGCTCCTGGCTCAGGGAGCGGTGCTTACAGGTGTGTCGAACAGCTTTTCCCATTGGGAGCGGTTGAGTGTCATCCGGCGTGCCGGCTTTCCGCGGGCCACCAGAGGGGTATCGTGCGGATCGCAGTGATAGCGGCAAAGGATCATCTCGCTGTCGTCGAAGCTGGTGCACCACCAGATCTGCTTCCCGCGGAATGTCGCCAGGTCCTCATCCACCTTCGAGTCGATCAGAACGGCGAGGCCAGGGCCGACGCGGTTATTGGCTAATACGTCCGGACTGCGTGCCTCGAGCACTTCGGGCGCAATCCACGGCTTCAGGCCGAAGTGTTTCTCCCAGGCACCAGCGAAAGTGCCACCTGCAGCGCAGGCCCCGGAGTAGAAGTGCTCGCTATCGGGCCGGAATACGCCGACGCAGGTTTGCCGGCGAAGGCGCAGCAGCTCCAGCAGGTCCGTTTTGACGAAGCGCATTTTGCAGCGAATGGCGAAGCTCAAGGCCTCATTCATCGCAGCAATCGTTGCCCGATCACCGAGGGTGGACGGCATGGCGCTACTGGCTGCTTGCAGAAACGCCAGGCCGGGGCTGGCAGAGGTGGATGTCATCGCAAGTCTCCCTGGGCAGCAAGCCCTGGCTGTGGCTGAGATGAGTCAAACCTCTCACGGACACTGGAACATGCAAGGTGCAGTCGGCCCCGATGGAGGTGCCATGCCGAGAAATGGGGTATTCGATGCCTGGGCAGGGGCGAATTCGGTGTCACCACAGGCATACAGAAGGAATAATGTCCGCCAGCTCGTGCGCTTGCGCTTTGTCCATCTCGTGAGACGCTGACACCAGTAAGAGATTTACGAAGTGTTCGGCCGCCAGTTAAGGAGTGGCTGTAAGCGTGTTGCGTTTCTGTCTGCAGGTGTTACCAACTACATCGCTTTGTCGAGGAAAACCCATGGCAATCAAGCCGGACACAACGTATCGCTTCGTCAAAAGCGGCAACCTTGTTCGTACGGTCTCTTCCACCGACTTTGGTGGTCGTGGCAGCTGGGTCGTCGCCCGGATCGACACTGGCAAAGAAATGGTCGTTCCCGGTAGGGCACTGATCAGCCCGAACCATCCAGATTGGTCGTAGACAGGAATTCACATGGAAACTTTCAACGGTAAACCCCTGCCAAGCGAGCTCCGTCGCCTTGCCAGGAAGAGCATTGGGGACTGCGCGTCGGTCATGGTCCTAGCGGCCGAAGCCTTGGAAAATGGCACTGCCCCGGAGTTCAAAGGCCGTCCGCTGGTCGGCGCACTTCAAAGCCTTTCAACCCGGAATATGGGGGACGCGAAGGCTGCTATGCAGGTTGCAGCAGGTTCGTTGAGCGGCGAACTCAAGGTCCCTTCAGCGAAGGCCCAGTAGCTAAGACGGGAGCGGAGTACCGATGAACAGCCTTTTCGGCAAAGAGCCAGTGAGCCTTCCCCATCTGCGGATGGTGAAGCGCCTGGCAGAACTCCTGGATCCTCTGGGGGAGGGCGCTCGCTTGCCTGAGGAGTATCACGAAGCCTGGGCTGGTCACTTCAAAAGCGAAGGGGTGACAAAGGACGAGGCGGAGAAAATCGGTCAGTGGTACATCAAGCACCACACCATCTGCCCATCCATACCAGGTATTTTCACAGCACTGCGCTTCTTGCGGGAGCACAAGACGCTTCCGAATCAGCGGCTGGCGGGACCAACTGAAGTTCTAGCGGGGGAGCTGCTGCAGTTCCTGCGCAAAAGAGGCGTCGATTTGCATGAAGGAGTGAGGGCGCTAGCCCAGGCATCGGCGCTAGCCCAAGTAGCCAGTTATCGAACGGGTTCTCCTGACACCGACAGGAGCTACGTGAAATCGGAGCTGGAGGGCATCGCCCGGCTGGCAGACTACTTTGCCGACGATATCTTGAATGAAGTGCGGCAGGGGGTGGGCAGTCTGGCCCACCTTGAAGACTATCTGTTTGATGACGACTGAAACTGGGGGCCTGTTTGACGAACAATGGAAAAATCGCTGCCGCTGACGTCGTGGCGAAGATGAAAAGTGCAGGCGTTGTGGTTGTAAGCGAGGAGGAGCTCGTCGAGCGGCTTTCAGCGCCGGGCCCGGCGCTGGATGTGTGTCGGAAAGCCATTTTGAGCGCAGGTTATTACGGCGTCCGCTTCAAAGCCGCCCACGGAGGGATTGATGAGCCCTTGCTGGTTGAGGCTTTCTCCGCGGTGCTGGCGCCAGAGGACGCTGCCCTTACAGCCAAATTGCTGTTGACGAACCTCTACCAGCCGCCCCGCAATGCAGATAACAAACAAGACGACGATCTG
This sequence comes from Pseudomonas sp. AU12215, assembly GCF_001675465.2. Lineage (NCBI taxonomy): Bacteria > Pseudomonadati > Pseudomonadota > Gammaproteobacteria > Pseudomonadales > Pseudomonadaceae > Pseudomonas > Pseudomonas sp. AU12215. Next base: position 7,705 of record NZ_MACM02000143.1, on the reverse strand, counting down.
GAAGGTTTCCGCAAGCTGGTACGGCACGGCTACCTCTGGATAGTGGTGCTTTGCGTCGCCATTGTTGTTGGGTTCGCGGTCAAAACCAGCTTGGCCAAGGCCATTGTCATTGCGCTCGCGTTCTACCCGCTGTTGACCGCCGGTTGGTACTACACGACCAAGGACGTCACTCACGGCCCGAAATTCAAGCAGATGAGCAGGACGGCGCAGATCAACACCTTGTTCAGGGTTGCCGGCCTTTTCATGTCCGCAGCGGCATTTTTTTATGCAGTCCCGAAACTGTTCTGACACAGCGCCAGCGGCCGAGACAGAAGGGCTTCCATTCGACGTCGCCCAGCTGCAGGCCTGGCTTGAGCCGCTTGCAGAGGCGGCCCAGGTCGAATGCGATGGCATGAGCCGGCTGGTCTCGCATCTGCTGCACAAGAACGGCATACAGCACATTGTCGCCGGTGGGATGCTCGTGGACATGCAGCGCCTGCAAGATCCCGAGGTAAGCACTGAAGAGAGTTGCGGGGTAACTCACTGGTGGCTGGAGCTGGGCTTCGGCTACATCGTGGATTTTCGGGCAAGGATGTGGATGGGCCCCGAGGCACAGCACGGTGTGTTCATCCCTGCAGGCGGCAGGTTTGAGTACCGCACCGAGCGCCGGGGGCAGTTCAACTCTCTCCCTGAGCCGATCTTGGATCTTATGGCCGGCGTCTGTGTAGGCGACTGGTCACCGTTTATGCCCACTGAGGCACTGGAAAGGAAATGAGTCATGTCTGACGAAACAAACGCTAAAACTGAGCGGCGGCGGGTGCTGATCGTTGACGAGTTCAGCAGCTACTTCGGAGCTCAGAACGACAGGCTGAAGGAAGAGTTGCGCGCGATTGAAGGCGTGCCAAACGCTGCCTACCTGGTCAAGGATGGGGGAGTCTTCGTCTTCGACAAGCTGGTGCAGCTGGTGAAAGAGCGCCAGAAGGAACAGCCGGCTGCACAGCTGCAAGAGATGGCCCGCAGCTTAACGGTCGAAGAACTGGCTCTCAGCTTGATTGCTGAAGCAACTGTTTCTGCCAAGGAGGCCGTCGAGGCCTGGGGAGTAGTGCCGGTTCCGTACCAAACGGAAACTCTTGCGGCCATGGACACAGCCACCCTTGAGGCTCGGGCGACTGGCTGCATAATCCTGCACCGCCCCTTCAATGCTCGACTGCCGGGGGATTACCAGGACGAGGGCGACGTGAAAGCCGCGTTCGCCAGCCTCCTGGTGGGTGGTGTTCTCCCTGGTAATGGTGACTTCACCTATCGCGGGCAACCGATGACGCTGCGCGATCCCCTGGATCTGGCGTTGCTGCCGGCCCGCCCAGCAATCCAGGAAACGACGGAGCCTGCGGGATGGGTCTACACGGCGCTGGGTAACGTCGAGTTCGAGGCGGGCTTTGAGCCAGTCTCGGAGGCGATGTTCAATGCCGTGAAGGAAACTGAAGCGAAGTGGCGTGGCGATATCGCAAATGCCGCCAAGCATGCTCAAGAACGAGCAGCAGAAGTCTGGGCCCAGGCAGCCGGCCTGCGCCTGGAAACGCTGAACGACCCGACAGATGAGGTGCCCGAGTATGGGGAGGAAGATTTCCCGGAGTTGAGAGCGCTCTACCCAGAACTGTCCATGCTGTCGGATGGCTCCCTCTACTCGCTGTTCGACGTGTTCCAGATGGAGTGCCGCTTCATCAACGGTTGGTCGGCGAACCGAGACGATGACTTCCTGTTCTACCTGCTCGGCAAGGTAGCAAACAGCAAGAACGACCACGACACGGCCAAAGAAATCGGTGAGTGGGTGGCCGACGCCTTGTTGCACGGCAAAGCCCTGGATGACGCCCTGGAGTTCGGTCGTAGTGCCGACCGGTACAACCAGGCGATCGGCAAGCTTGCGCACCGGATTGCCGACGCCATGCGCTTTCTGGCTGAGGACAAGAAAGCAACGGATTTGCGTGGACATCCCATCACGACCATGGGAGACACGATGCGGCTTGGCCGGAAGTTCAACGCGGGATCAGTGGTAGTGGAGCAAAAGCTGCCTCAGTGATCCCCTGAGGTCCTGGGTATGGGCTAGGGCTTCAAGCAGCTCTAGCCTTGCCCAGGCCTTGCGCATTCTCGGCCTCATGAGACGCTTAGACCGTACCAGAGGAGCACTGAGATGGCGGATACCTACGAAGAGATGCAGCAGCGTGAGGAAGCGCTCGTGAAAAAGTGCCAGGCGCTGATCGCCGATGGCAAGCTCAGCGACGCAATCAAGGTCTATCGAGCAGAGACCGGGTGTGGACTTGATACTTCGCGGCGTGCCCTGGGCTTGCGGTAAGATCAGAGCACGTACACCAGCACCCCAAGCCCTGCCGTCAAACGCGGGGTTGAGGTCGTAGAAGGGCACAAGAAACCGCGCCCGCCCTAACAGGCCCCACTTCATGAAAACCAATTACTCCCCCCTGTCCCCTGAGCGCCTCGCTACTCTTCCTGGCGTTCAAGCTGTGGACGTCATGTTAGATGTGCTCGTGGTGCTGTTGGTTGATGACTCAGGCATCGCTATCACCAGGGCTCCATTGGCAGAAGAGATTGGGTGGGAGAAATGGAGTTGCATGGTAGGAAGCAATCAGATTCCCTCCATGTCCACTGACGAGGTTCTCGACCTCATTGCCCAGACGGCTTCAGCCGCCGCCTCACGCCGATAAAGGAACCCATCATGCAAACGCAATTCATGGGCCTACGTCCAGAGGGCTGGCGCGAAGAGCTAGCCGCCAAGAAAGCCCGGCACCGCCGCAAACAGCGCATCCGCCTGGCCCTGGGTGTGCTGGCGCTGGTTGCCGTGATTGCCGCCATCTCAATGAGCGATGTTTTTGCTGCGGGTGAGTCGGCAGTTACCGAGCCCGTTATTGTTGAGGTTACGACGCTGCTTAGCTTGTTCGCGGAAGCAGCTGCGACCGGTCTACCCGGCTCAAGTGTTCCTTTGGCGATGCGAGACAGATCTGGGTGTGAATGGCTTGTATCGGCATCGCTCAATCCTTTTACACAGCGGTTCGTGGGGCGTGCTGAAGCGAAACAGTGCGGCGCCATTAAGCAGCCTGTGAGTGGCTATCTGGTGGGAATGGACGATCTAACTGGTCTCCAGGCTGAATGTCACGATCAATGGCGGAACGAAATTGGCTCCACCATGTGTTTGGCCGCTGGGTTACCGAATGGCACGCCGGGCCGGATTGTGGTTCAAGCAAACTGATCTAGGAAGACGCCATGAAGAGCACGTCATCAGTAGACAATGAGGGCTGGTGCTGGGTGGCGTGACTGCCGGCCTGCTCACGTGGGTTTGAACGACCTGCGCAGCCGCCTACCAATCCCCCTGATCCCTCTGTAAACTCGCCTCATCCTCAGTTCTTCGCCCCTGGTTGACCAGGTGCGAGAAAACCCAGCTGGTGGTCACCAGCACATCACAAACCCTCGCGGGGCCATCCCGCTAGGGGTTGCTCCGTGAGCTAAATCCCAAGGAGCAACTTATGCAAATTTCCGTTCTGTTCAATTTCACCGAATCCGTCATTCCGCCACGTTGCCGCAAGCCGCGTACCGTGACCCGTAACGATGGGAAAGTGGAAGTCGACATCGCTGTCCTTTCCGCTGATCAGGCGCCTGTGGCTATCCGTGCAAGCGGAACCTTCCTCAGTCGCGATCTGGCGTATGCCTACGAGCTGCGCTGGTGGGAAGGGCAGCTGTGGTCGCCAGTGTCACTGGATCAGTCTGGTGAGCCTCGTGGCCGCACCTCTGGCCAGGACAACTGGGATTGGCCAGCGCTGCCGGAGGTCCTCGATCTTCGCCAACGCGGCCGCAACCAGTGCCACACCTACGAGTTCTTCGGAACGTTCGGCAGTAATCCCCGTGATGAGGTGGAGGTAGAAATTCATGCCTTCGCCAAACGCCACATTGTCATCGATGGCATTCCTCACCGTGCGGTTCATGAACCGCGTTATGTGGTGATGACCTTCGGACTTGGGGCTAACCATGGTGGTACGGCTGTAATGCCTGCGACCTACTTCAACACCAACATCAAGTCCGAGAACTACTTCGGGCTGCTGGAGCTGGAGGCGGCACTGTCTTACGCGACCAAAATCGCGGAGGCCAGGGGCGACACGAAGAACCTTCCGATGCAATACACCGGGCCGAACTACGAAGTGGTAATGCCGGAGGTGGTTGCGGTTCGCAATCCGCTGGCGCTGAAGGCACAAACCAAGATCTGCGAGTTCGGTACCGCTCCTGAGCAGGCCTTGGCCGGCTACAAGTTCGAATCCACGGTCGTGGAGACGGAGGAGGGTGCTCTTGCGCTGTATGAGGGCAAGGATGTTCGCCTGATACGTGGCGCTGAATTGTTCGGGGCGCCGGGGAAAATCGAGTTCGGGGTGATGGTTCGCCAGCCGATCCGTCGCATGCTGTGCTCGTGCTGTGGCGGCGTCACTAGTGGGCGCCAGTGGCACAACCGCGATACGGGCTATGGTCTGTGTGTGTCTTGCATCGACTTCTGCCACCGCAATGAGACTCCGGAGCGTTTCCAGAGTCTCTACGGGGTTCGGGGTGTCCACTTCGACGTACCGTCGGAGTGATCAAAAGGCTTCCAGGTGCCCAAAGCGCCTGGGAGATGCGTGAAAACAAAAACCGCCGGCATCACTGCTGGCGGTTTTTTTTGACTTCCAGTTTTACGCTCGGCCTTTGGGCTTCCCTGGATCGAACAGCTCGCCTGTCCAGGACAAGCCGCAGCCTGAGCAGCACCAGGTTGTGAAGTCCACGTCGCACCCGTTGCTCTGCGTACCACCCATCATGCCCTTCGGGGTTTGACGATGAACGCCCTCGCAGCATGGGCAGAAGCTTCGGTAAGCCTCCACCCCGTCACTCAGGCCAGAGCTCCAGGTCAGCCCGCCTACAAACCCCGTGGCCAAAGCCCCGATCACGAGTAGCGCCCCCATAACCTGGGAAGTGCTATCAATGGTGTACATGGCGCCTGCGTATCCAAAGAGAACGAGAGCGAACAAGCAGAGGGCTGCGCCAAGGCAGGAAAGCAACAGGGATCCTTGCTGGCGCTTGCGGATAGGCGACAAAAAGCCAGCAATGGAGAACAGAGGCACGGATGCGTAGGTGACCATCCTTGCCAAGCCGGCCAGGTTGCCAGCCAGGGAGATGGCGATGGCATCCTGTTCGGGGTCCATCGCAGTGGCGTAGGCCAGTACCAGCGGAAGGCCAACAAGCCCAAAGGCAGCAGCGGCAGCGCCCAGGGCGATAAGCAGAAGTGGGCCGCTGCGACCCTTACCGAGGCTGAAAAACATCACGAACTCCCTTCCTTCATCGTTATGCACAGTCGGCGGGCTTTGCCGGCTTATCATAGAACGGCGACCTAGGCAGCGGCTGCCAGTGCGTCACCTGCTCCGGGTGCATAAAGTCGTGGTCGCCGCCGTAAAGCTTCCACGTTCCATCCTCGCGCATATGCGCCATGCCAAGCGAAGTCGGGTCGCGTTCATCGGTGACCAGCACGGTATGCGACACCATCGTGTCATCGGTGGTGCATTCGTGCGGGCACTCGGGCAGGCGGTCGGTGCATTTAATCCAGGTACTCATCGGAGTGGGTTCCTTAGGACTGCTGGGGCTGACGCACCAGGTCAATCACGGTCGTGGTTGCAACTTCCTCGGTGACAACCGACTCCATGCGAAGGAATTGGGCGGTACCGCCGAGATCGGTAGCTGCACGGGCGTAGGCTGCAGCGACTTCAGCCTGGAAAGCGGCCGCGGTGGCATCGTCGATGCGGTGATGGCTGAAGATCCAGAAGTTGAAGGCCGCCTGGCCATCGAACTCTTCCATCTCCAGCGACTCCTCGCACACTTCGTACGGGGTATAGGTGATTTCAGGGTTGTGCTCATCCTGCTTCAGCCAGACGCTGGATTTCGGCAAGGACTGCTCGAGCAGTTCGTAAGCCTTGTGGTTGATAGCGTCGGCTGCTTTGAACTGATCGTCAGGAATGTCGCCATCTGCCGGGATGCGGAGGTCGTTGATGCTGAAGTAGAAGCCAAGCATCTGGCTTTTGAATGTGTTCGTACGCTTCAAAGTGACACCCTCGGTTCAGGTTTCAGTCTCAATGCCGGCATTTTCTCATGCATCCAGAAGATGCAAGGTCAGAACTGACCCTTGTGCTGGTGCTGATCGGTAGTGATCAGCTATGCGATTCAGGCGCTGTCGCCCGGAGCTTCTCGATGACCTCCTGGAAGGTCGAGTGCAACTCTGGCCAGTCTTTGCCCGGTGCCAGGGCTGATTCAGGTAGACGTCCTTGCATGAGGGCCAGGCGAACGCGCGGATGCGCGTGGCCTACTGACGCGAGCCAGCCGGCACAAGCAAATTCTTCACCTACCTTCGACTGGTGACAGGCAAACATGTCGTCTGTGAAAGAGGGGCCATAGCCTTTTTCGCAGGGGCTGGTCTTGGCAAGCGACTCAGCCTTGGCCATAGAGAAATGGGGAATGTCTGTCGCATCCTTCCCCACCCGCCACGGACAACCAGGGCAGGGGGCTGCGATACGAGGAAAATCGTCAGTGGAGCTCACGGCGGTTTCTTCCGAGTTTGTGTGTGGCTGGGTGCCGGCATGACGCCGAGACCCACACGATGCCAGGATTTTCTCACAGTCCCGGAAGGCGCAAGGCCTGCTGGTAGAAATGCCAGCTACGAAGCCAGCCATCCCTGCCAGTGACCGGGGAGGCGATCGCGCTGGCCAAGCCAGTTGGTCAGGGCCGGGTCAATCCAGCCGAGGATCTGGACACCTACTGCATGCTGGGTCTGGAGGTCAGGAGAGAGCCAGAGCAGGGGCTCGTGGTGGAATACGCGGTTGCGAAGGTCGCGGATCTGGTTGAGCGCTGTGGAGATGTTGTGGCGCTGCCGGGTGGGCTTGGGGCACTGCCCGAAGACCAGGCGCAGGTTCTTCCAGAGGGAGAGCTGGTACTGGCTGTTGAAGAGTGACACCCAGAAGCCGAAGGTCAGCTCGGCGACGATTTTGTCAGGGTGCTGCTGTTCCTTTCGCCGGGTCAGCTTGCCGATCGCGCTTTGCACCTCTCTTGTCTGCCAGGCGTAGGCTGGATCCTGGGACCAGGCCGCCCACCAGTCGGCCCGGCCGTACTTGGCGGTCAGGCTGCGATGGATGCCGTTTCGAAGCGAGATCTCAAGGATATTGAGCATCGGCATCATCGCTTCGGCCAGCAGGATGTTATGCGTGTAGTCCGAAGCTGCGCGGGTCTTGTCGCCATTCCGGGCGACGCTGAAGCGGCCAAGCCGTGCCGTAGAGAAGTGCCTTTCCAGTTCGTTCCAGTTCATGAGGTGCGGACAAGTTGATCAAAAATGAGTATGTGAGTATGATGATCGGGCCGCCCTAGGGGTTGTCCTCTCCCGAACACCATACCGGTGATGACGCTAGGTTCGTAGCATGGCATCCGAGAAATCGGGCGCCACCAATTCAGATAAACCCGCCCAAGTGGCGGGTTTGTCGTTGTGCGCCAGGCATGGCGCGTAGTGCCGTGACTGGCGCTGTTCGGCTCACTGTGGTGGTGAGTCGGACGATTTGGAGGTGAAAGTCCTCTACACACCCGGCAAGGGTAAGTGTTAGCTGAAGGCAAGGGTGTCGCGGGTGACCGCGAATCTGAAGGAAGCCCGAGGCAAAATGCTGGTCTG
>NZ_MACM02000142.1:0-418 GCF_001675465.2 Pseudomonas sp. AU12215 | reverse complement strand
CGCACGATATCGCTATCACTCCGAGCACGACAAAGTATCCGTAGGCCGTGTCCAGCTCCGGCATGTGCTTAAAGTTCATGCCGTATATTCCAGCGATCGCCGTCGGGACTGCCAGTATTGCCGCCCAAGCCGCCAGCTGGCGGGTGATCACCCCCGTCCTTTGCGCTTCAAGAAGGCTGCTGGCCTCAAAGACCGTGGACAGGACAAGCAGGAGGCCGTCGACCATGGACTGCACGCGGTGGACATGGTCCGCGACGTCGTGGAAATATGGTGTCATTTCGGCGCTGATGCAGGGAAAGTGGCCGCGAACGAGCTTTCGCACCAGCTCGGCCATAGCCCCGAGCGTGCGCTGGAACCGCGTGAGTTCGGACCTTAGTTCGAAGATTCGCGCCACCTCTTCTGGCCCGAGGAAATCGTG